>RFGD01000267.1 GCA_003696705.1 Alphaproteobacteria bacterium
CATCCAGATGGCGTGCGCCTGTCCCAACGGTTCTTCCTGCACCACAAAGCGGGCGTTCAGGTGCGGGTAGTTGGCGCGAATCCACGCCTCAATCTCGTCGCCTTTGTACCCCACCACAAAGATGACTTCCTCCGTGGTGATGTCGCTCATAAAGTTGAGCAAATGGCCGATGATGGTGTTACCGGCCACGTGCAGCAAGGGTTTGGGACGGCTCCAGGTATGCGGCCGTAATCGTTTGCCCCATCCAGCCAGCGGAATGATGATCTTCAATGGTGGTCTCCTTTTTTCGTAATCCGTTGTCCGTATCCCGTTGTCCGTATCCCGTTTTCCGTATTCCGTATTCCGTATTCCGATTACGGCTTACGGCTCACGGTATACGGCTCACGGTTCACTGTTCACAAAATATTCAACAGGTGGTTCTTTTAGTGATTTTTTGGGATCACAAAACTTCTCTGATTTGGCAATCATGCCTCCAATTAATTGGCCAATTCGTTGGCATTCGCTCAAAAGTTTGGAAGCTTCTTCATGACTCCAATACCCACAATCAACGGCCGTTTCAATCCAGTGTTGCGTTTCTAACTGTTCACCATCTGCATCCGTTAACTTGCTGATAAAATGTTTCTCGTATCTTCTTTTGGCCCATGCTTCTGCTATTTGCGCCCCAATCGAACGCGAAGAGCGGCGAATTTGATCCGTCAACGCATACGTTTCAGCTTTAGGAAACTGTTTCGTCTTTTCAAAAATCGTCCGCGATAAATCACGAGCCACGCGATAAGCCAACAATCCCCTAAAGCTTGTTGTGTAGATTAATCGTTCCATCTTAATTTACTCTACTGTGTCCGTATCCCGTAATCCGTTGTCCGTATTCCGTTGTCCGATTACGGCTCACGGCTTACGGCTTACGGCTCACGGTTCACGGTATACGGTATACGGTTCACGGTATACGGTATACGGTTCACGGTATACGGTATACGGTTCACGCCTGCTCATACGCAAACGCGGCATTCAAAATCGTCGTTTCTTGCAGCGTGTCGCCAATAAGCTGCAAGCCAATGGGCAGACCCTTGCTGTCAAAACCGCAGGGAACGGAGAGACCACAGCTTGCGCTGAGATTGACGGAAAGGGTGAAGATGTCGGCCAGGTACATGCTCAGCGGGTCGTCGGCGCGTTCGCCGATTTTGAAGGCAGCAACAGGGATTTTTGCAGTTTTTGGACGCCCAATCAAGGATTCCTTGCTAGTGGCGTCCGTCGTTCTGGCTTA
>RFGD01000268.1 GCA_003696705.1 Alphaproteobacteria bacterium
CATGCAGGCGCGGCGGATCTCGAGCGGCGTGCGGCCGTTCGGGCTGCCGTCGTCCTCGGTGTAGCCCCACAGCCCCTCGGCCTCGACGTTGCCGCGTCCCCGGGGGAAGCGGCGGCCGTGGCGCAGCGTCAGCCGCGGCCCGTCGAAGCCCGGCTGGATGGGCGCGCCCACGACGACCAGGTCCTCGGCGTCCAGCGACAGCTCGCTGCCGCCGATCGCAAGGCGGTCGAGCCGGATCGGGGGCGCCGGCGGCTCGATGCTGGGCGTGCCGCGTCCGTCGAGGATGAATGTCATCGACCGCGGCTCGAAGAACCACCCGGTGATCTGGTCGATGGTGTGGCCGGCCTCGTCGATGAGCGCGAGCAGGCGCTCGTCCGAAGCCTGGGCCTCGGTGACTCCCTCCGCGCGAAGATCGGCCACGGTCGCGTACACGTCATCCCCGTCGAGCCTTGCGCCCGCCCTTGCCCTTGGCGGCCTCGGACGCGGTGGCGGCCTCGGGCAGGTCCTCGGTGGTCACGGCGCCCCCAGCCCGCGCCGCAGGCGCGGCGGTCTGGTCGTCGCGGGCCGCCGACAGCTTGATGTCGTCGGTGGCCGCCTTGCGGGTGACCGTGGCCTCCTTCTCCCTGGCGTCGAGCGCCTGGGCCTCCTCGGGCGTGCACACGTCGAAGGCGAGCGGGGCGTGCTCGTCGCCCGGCGTCTGCCGGACGTCGCGCAGGTAGTCGGCCACGCTCTTCTCGACGCGGTACCAGCCGCGCTCCTCCTGGAACTTGATGCCGCGGTACGTGTACCGGCGAAGCAGGTGCCCACGCCGCGGGTCGTGGGGCTTGAGCCGGACGAGCAGGGTCTCCATCGTTCAGTCCTCCTTCGCCTACAGCTGGACGTTGATCGCCTTGGCCACGCCCGGCTCCTCGGCGTACTTCACGTCGAAGCGCAGGGTGGCGACGATCTTGAGCGTGCCCTCGGAGATGTCCCGGGCCGACTCGATGCGGATCTGCCGCCAGATCCCGACGTGGATGTTCTTCGGGTTGCACAGCAGGATGACCGTCTGGTCGTTGCCGGCGCCGAGGTTCTCGGGGAAGAGCGGCACGGGCTGGACGGGCACGCCCGAGTACAGCACCGGCGTATCCCCCTCGAGGAACTTGTCGCCGACCGCCGTGGCCCGCTCGGCCAGCGTGTTGCGGTAGTCGAGGTCCGCGTCCACGCTGGTCAAAAACCGCATCGCCTTCTTGTCCCGCAGGTGCTCGGACGGGAGCGTCTTGAGCATGTCCCGCAGGAGGTTCTTGGAGATGGGGTTGCC
>RFGD01000037.1 GCA_003696705.1 Alphaproteobacteria bacterium
ACGGCGGCGTCGACGAAACAGAGCCCTTTCAGGCCGTCCTCGAGCGTCGGGTGCTGAAGAAGCCCCGGCTCGAGTTCAAGGCCCCGCCGGCGCGCGTCGATGGCGACCCCGAACTCGAGGTAGAGGTTGGCCCAGGCGTCGGTCAGCGCTTCGGGATGCCCCCTCGGCATGCGCACAAGACGCTCGGCCTCGGGAAGGATCCCGGCGCCGTGGCCGCGTGACAGCCTCTGGGCCGGGGCGCGGACGGGGCGGAAGTCGAGGAACTCCGGCGTCTCGGCGTTCCAGTCCAGCGAGGCCTGGCTGCCGGCGACGCGGATGCGCAGCCCGCAGTGCGTGCCGGCAAAGGCCTGGCTGACCATCAGGGTGGCGGGCACGTCGCCGGCAAGGCGCATCTGCGCGAAGGCCGTGTCCTCGAGGCTTTTCGGCGCACCCGTGACGTGAAATGCCGCGGAAACGGCGTCGATGTCGCGCCCCGTCACGAAGCGCACAAGGTGCTCGGCATGGGTTCCGATGTCGGCAAGGGTCAGGCTTGGCCCGTTGACCGCAGGGTCAAGGCGCCAGCGCGTCCGCGCATCGCTGTCGCCGACGTCAATCGCCCATTCCTGGAAATATTCGACGTGCACTTGCCGGATCTCGCCAAGCATGCCCCGGGCGACCATGGCACGCGCCTGGCGGACCATGGCGTGGGCCGCATAGGGGTAGGTGACGCCGAAGATCACGCCGGCCTTGCGGGCCGCATGGGCAAGGTCCCGGGCATCGTCGAGCGTCGGGGCCAGCGGTTTTTCGCAGATCACGTCAATGCCGCGTTCCATGAAGGCCCGCGCCACCGGGGCGTGGAGGTTGTTGGGCGTGACGATGGCGACGGCATCCACGCCGTCTTCGCGCGCGGCCTCTGCCCGCGCCATCTCTTGCCAGTCGGCGTAAGAGCGCGAGGGATCGATCTGCCAGGCGGCGGCAAGTTCCGCGGCAAGCTCGGGCCGAGAGCTGAGCGCCCCGGCGACCAGGGTCCAGCGCCCCGAAAGCCGCGCGCCGTTGGCATGGACCCGGCCGATAAGCCCGCGGCCGCCGCCGACAAGGCCGAGGCGCAGGGGGCGGGCGGGGGCCGGAAAGGCGTCGGTCATCGGTCAGTCCTTCTGGTCGCGCCGGAAGATCCAGTCATGGGCGGGGTCGTTCTGAAACCGCCATTTGCGCAGCGGTCCGGCCATCACGTTGAGATAATAGGATTCGTAGCCATAGGGCACGCCGACGGGATGGTGGCCGCGCGGGACCAGGACGACGTCGCCGTCGGCGAAGGCCATGGTCTCGTCCAGGGTGCCGTCCTCGGTATAGACGCGCTGGAAGCCGAAGCCCTGGGGCGGGTTCAGCCGGTGGTAATAGGTCTCTTCCAGAAGTGTGATGTTCGGGAAATCCGCTTCGTCGTGGCGGTGCGGCGGATAGGAAGACCAGTTGCCGTCGGGGGTGAAGACCTCGGTCACAAGAAGGCTGCCGGCGACGTCGCGGTCTTCCATGGCGATATTGTGGATGAAACGGGTGTTGGCGCCCTTGCCCCGTGTCACGGTCTCGATGCCGTCGGGACCAAGAAGGCGGGGTGGGTAGGTGCCGCGCCCGGGCCCGGTGCAGACGGCGAGCGCAAGCGGTGTCGTCGCCCGGGCGATCCAGGACGTGCCCGGCGGAACATAGATCGCGCTTGGCGGCGTGCGCTCGAAGACATCCATGCGCCCGCCGACTTCGCCGAAATCCTCGCCCTCGACCTCGATCCGGGCGCGGCCCTCGACAAGGACCAGCACGGTTTCGCGATCGTCTTCGCGCGCTGTTGCGTCTTCGCCGGGGGCAAGCCGGTAGAGGGCAAAGCCGACATGGGCCCAGCCGGCGCTTTCGGGGGTGATGTCATGGACCTTGCCGGTGGTCCCGACGGGGCGGCGCAGAAGCGATGTCATGCCGGATCCTCCAGTTGCACCGGCGCACCGGTCGCCAGAGAGCGCGCGGCCGCGTCGGCCAGCCGCTGGGCCCGCAGACCGTCCTCGATCCCCGGTGACGGCGGGACGCCGCGCCGCAGGGCGTCCAGGAAATGGGCCATCTCGGCGCGATAGGCGGCCTCGTATCGTTCGAGGAAGAAGTGCTCTGTCGGCGCGCGGGTGAACCCGTCCGGGCCCGCCATCTCGACGGTCGTCTCGTGGACGTTGTCGGCGCGCAGCATCCCGTGCGCGCCGTGGACCTCGATCCGCTGGTCGTAACCATAGGTGGCGCGGCGCGAGTTCGAGATCTGGCAGATCCGCCCCGTGCGGGTCTCGAGCGTCACGGCGGCGGTATCCACGTCGCCGGCCGCACCGATGGCCGGATCGACCAGGGCCGCGCCGGTGGCAAAGACGCGGACGGGCTCTTCGGCCAGAAGGAAGCGGGCCATGTCCAGATCGTGAATGGTCATGTCCCGGAAAATCCCCCCGGAACGTTCGATATAGGAAATTGGAGGCGGTGCAGGGTCCCGGGAAAGCAGGGTGACAAGTTCGATTTCGCCAATATCCCCGGCGCGCAGCCGACGCTCGAGCGCGGCGAAATTGGGGTCGAAGCGTCGGTTGAATCCGGTCAGGAACGGCACGCCCGCGGCGGTGACGGCCTTGGCGCAGGCCGCGACGCGGTCGGCCGAGAGATCGACGGGCTTTTCGCAGAATATGGCCTTTCCTGCCCGGGCGGCGGCATGAATCAGGTCGAAATGGGTGTCGGTCGGCGTGCAGATGACGACGGCATCGACATCGCCCGACGCGATGACGGCCCCGGCGTCGCGGACCTCGGCGCCGGTCTTCTCGGCCAGGGCATGCGCCGCCTTGGCCACGGCGTCGGCCACGGCAACGATGCGCACGCCTTCGACCTGCGCCGCCGAGCGCGCATGGACCCGGCCGATGCGGCCGCAGCCAAGGATGCCGAGCCTCAGCATGACGTCTCTCCCTTCAGGGTCCTCAGGACGCGGCGCGTGGCCTCGACAAGCGGCGCCTGCGTTTCCTTCAGGATGGCAATGCGGTCGAAGCGTGTCGGGTCGCGGTTGACGGCCTCGCGCAGGGCCTGTCCGAAGACCATGCGCAATTCGGTGCCGATGTTGAACTTGCAGATCCTCGAAGTGCGGGCAAGCCGCGCACGCTCCTCGGCCGGCACGCCAGAGCCGCCGTGGATGACCAACGGGACATCGGTGACGGCCTCGATGGCACGGATGCGCGCTTCGTCGAGGCCGCCGGTCTGGTCGGTCTGAAGATGCACATTGCCGACGGAAACGGCCATGGCATCGACGCCCGTTTCCGCCGCGAAGCGCGCGGCTTCGGCCGGGTCCGTGCCGGCCGAGGCCGCCCCGTTTGCATAGCCGACGAAACCGATCTCTCCCTCGCACGAGATACCTGCGGCATGGGCAAGCTCGGCAACGCGCCGGGTCTCCTCGATGTTCTGATCGAGCGGCTTTCGCGAGCCGTCGTACATGAGCGACGTGAAACCGGCATCCAGCGCGGCCCGGCATTCGTCAAGGCTGTAGCCATGGTCCAGATGGGCGACGACCGGAACCGATACGCTTTCGGCCAGGTGGCGAAACATGCTGCCAAGGACGGGCAGGGGCGTATGCTCGCGGCACGAGGGGCCGGCCTGCAGGATGACGGGGCACCCTTCGGCCTCGGCCGCGTCCACGTAGGCGCGCATGTCTTCCCAGCCGAGCGTGACAAGGCCGGCGACCGCGTAGCCGTCGCGAAGCGCAGGCTCAAGGACGTCCGTTAGCGTGGCGAGTGTCATTTGAACTTCGCAATCATGTCCTTGATGCCGGGAATGGTTTCGAGCTGATCGGCATGGGTGGGCTGGAAATACTGGATGAGGCCGCGCCGGCTCTGGCCGCCGAGGATCGTGAAGTAATACATCTCGTAGCCCGGCAGGACGACGCAGGGGTGATAGCCCCGGTCGATCAGGACGGTCGAGCCGTCCATGATGTGATAGGCGTCGCCGGGCTCGTTGTCCTCGCGCTGGAGCATCTGCAGCCCCGACCCGCGGCTTGGGCGGAAACGGAAATTGTAGCATTCGTCATGGCGCGTCTCGACGGGCGGGCGGTCGGTGTCATGCTTGTGGCTTGGAAAGCCCGACCAGCCGCCGGTGCCGACGGTGAAAAGCTCGCTGACCAGAAGCCGGCCCACGCGCCCGTTCTCTCGCTGGCCCAGGATGTGCTTGATCTTGCGGTGGGTCTTCGTGTCGTCCGAGCCGTACTGGACGGGATCGTGCTCGCGCACGTCGAAGGGTTCGAGGACCTTGTCATAGCGCGCGCCCGCCACGAAGACCTCGGCCGTTTCCGTGGTGCAGACCATCGTCGCCTCGGCGCCCGTCGGGATGTAGGCGCCTTCGGGCTCGCCGTCCCAGACGTCGACACCCCTGTTGCCGAGGGCGTCGAAGCGCACGCCCTCGACCTCGACGTCCACCGTGCCGGTGGCCGGCACGATGCAGGTTTCGTACCCCGGCACGCGGTAGCGAAACGCCTGGTCCCGCCTCAGCTTCACGATGTTGAAATAGACAAGCGGCACATGGGGGTCGTCGACGTCGACGATGGGGCAGTTGCGATTGTCATGGGGCGGGATGTGCATCAGGCGTCCTCGGGTTCTGTCGGGCCGGGATGGGTGGCAAGAAATTCGGCAAGCGTGTCGCTGTCGGGCATGGCCGGGGCGCAGCCGGGGCGGGCGACGACGATCGCGGCGCAGGCCGAGCCGCGCAGGACCGCCTCGCGAAGTTCGCGGCCCTGGGCGAGGGATGCCAGAAAGCCCGCCATGAAGCTGTCGCCGGCACCGGTCGGTTTCAGCGCGGTGACCGGGTAGATGCCGGTGCGAATCGCATGGTCGCCGGCGAAGGTGATGGCGCCCCTCGGCCCCATCTTGTAGACGACGATCGACGCGGTCGTTTCCGAAAGCGCCCGTGCGCGGTCGAGCCCGCGGGCCGGATCCCCGGCCATGAAGCCGAACTCCTCGTCATTGCCGACGACGATGTCGGACAGGCTGCCGGCCTTGCCGAGGACCTTTTCGGCAACATCCGCGGAGGGCCAGGAATAGGGCCGGTAGTCGATGTCGAAGATGACGGCCAGCCCCGCCTGTCTTGCCCGCTCGATGGCACGAAAGGCGGCCGTGCGCGACGGCTCGGCGGCAAGGACCGTGCCGGCCACAAGAAGCGCGCCATGGGGGGAAAGGTCGATGGCCTCGACATCCTCGGGCGTCATCTGGAAATCGGCGGCGTTGTTGCGATAGATGACGCTTTGGTGGTCCTCGACGCGGCTTTCGTAGACGGCAAGCGAGGTGCGGCACTCCCCGCGCACGCGGCGCACATGCGTCCGGTCGACGCCGTAACGGTCGAGCTGATCCTCGCAATACCACCCGACCGCATCATCCGAGACCGAGGTCACGAGCGCGGCGCGACAGCCCAGCTTGACAAGACCCGCGGCCGTGTTCGCGGCCGAGCCGCCCATGGCGACCATCATGTGTTCCGCGGCGCGGGTGGGCGTGCCGGGCGGTTCGGGCGAAAGATCCATGCCCACCCGGCCGACGACCAGGAAATCGCCTCGCAGGATCCCCTCGGGCACCATCAGACACCCTTTCTCTGTCTGGCGCGCTCGGCCTCGATGCGGGCGTGCGCCTCGCGGACGCGGGGGCTTTCGCTGACCTCGGGCGTGCCGACCTCCCACCAGGCGTGACCGCCCTCGGTCCAGCCTTCGTAGGGGTCGACCTGCATCACGATGACATAGGTGCGGTCGGCGGCCTTGGCGCGTCGGAAGGCCTCGGCAAGCTCGGCCGGGGTCGAGACGGTCTCGGCCAATGCGCCCATCGACCGGGCGTGGGCCTCGAAATCGACCGGAACGGGGTTCGTGACGGTCGGCGTGTCCTTGATGAGCGTCGCGAAACTTTCGTTGCCGGTATTGTTCTGAAGCTTGTTGATGACGGCAAATCCGCCGTTGTCGAGAAGAAGGACGATCAGCTTCCGGTCCGTCAGAACGGAAGAATAGATGTCGGAATTCATGAGAAGATAGGCGCCATCGCCGACGAAGACGATGGTGTCCTTGTCGGGTTCGCGTTCGGCCTGCGCGATGCGGGCGCCCCAGCCGCCGGCGACCTCGTAGCCCATGCAGGAATAGCCGAACTCGACATCGACCGTGCCGATCCCGAGGGTGCGCCAGTTGGCGGTGATCTCGGCCGGAAGCCCGCCCGAGGCGGTCACGATCCGGTCGCGCGGATCGCAAAGCGCGTTCACGACGCCGATCGCCTTGGCATAGGAGTTGGGGCCGTTGTCGGGCGCGACGGTGCGTGCGACCTCTTCGTCCCAGCGGGCGCGCTCGGCCTTCGCCTCGGCCACCCATTCGCCCGGCGCCGCATAGTCGCCAAGGGCTTCGTGCAGGGCCTGAAGCCCAAGCCTGGCGTCGCCCACGACGGGCGCGGACATGTGCTTGATCGCGTCATGGCGCGCAACGTTGACCCCGATGAGGCGCGCCGACTTGTCGAAGGCGGTCCATGATCCGGTCGTGAAGTCCTGAAGTCGGGTTCCGACCGCCAGGATGACATCGGCGCGGGCCGCGATCGCGTTCGCCGAGTCCGAGCCGGTGACGCCGATCGGTCCGATGTTGAGGGGATGCGTGGCCAGAAGGTTCGCCCGACCGGCAATGGTCTCGACCACCGGGATCTGGTGCGCCTCGGCCAGGGCGGTCAGCTCGTCGACGGCGCGGGAATACTGGACGCCGCCACCGGCTATGATCATCGGGCGTTGCGCGCCGGACAGGAGGGCGGCGGCGTCGGCGACCTCGCGCGGGTCGGGGGCCTGACGGCGGATGCGGTGCACGCGCGGCGCGAAGAAGGCTTCGGGATAGTCGAAGGCCCACCCCTGCACGTCCTGAGGCAGGCCCAGGAAGGCCGGCCCGCAGTCGGCCGGGTCCAGCATGGTGGCAATGGCCGCCGGCAGCGACTGGATGACCTGCGCGGGGTGGGTGATCCGGTCCCAGTAGCGCGTCACGGGGCGGAAGGCATCGTTGACGCCAAGGGTGGGGTCCTGGAAGTTCTCGATCTGCTGAAGGACCGGGTCGGGAAGGCGCGTCTGATAGGTGTCGCCGCACAGAAGAAGCATCGGCAGCCGGTTGACGTGCGCCAGCGCCGCCGAGGTGACAAGGTTCGACGTGCCCGGTCCGGCGCTGGCGGTGGCGAACATGAACCGTCGGCGCAGCCACGCCTTGGCGTAGGCGGCGGCGGCAAATCCCATGCCCTGTTCGTTCTGGCCGCGATAGAGGGGCAGCGCATCGCGGGCGGCATGAAGCGCCTCGCCCAGGCAGGTGACGTTGCCGTGGCCGAAGATCGCGAAGCCGCCGCCGCACAGGCGCAGGCGTTCCCCGTCGATCTCGATGAACTGGTTTGCGAGGTGGCGGACAATGGCCTGCGCGGTCGTCAGCCGGACCGTCCTTTCCGTCATGCGTGATCGCTCCCTGTCCTGAGGGCGCGGGGCCGGCGGCCGCGCCGCTGATTTGTCGCTTGCCTGTCGGCGCGCCCGAGGATACTAGTTTTGCAACCGGTTGCAATCCGTATTTCGGGGCGGCGGGGACGGGCGGCCCGGCGAAGGCTCGGGCGGGAACGGAGGCACGCAGGAATGGCCATGAAGATCGGCAATGCGCCCTGCTCGTGGGGCGTCGAGTTCGCGAATGATCCGCGCAATCCGCCCTGGCGACAGGTGCTGCGCGAATGCGCGGCGGCGGGATATGCGGGAATAGAGCTCGGACCCGTCGGCTACATGCCCGAAGATCCGGCCATCCTGGGCGATGCCCTGGCCGAAGAGGGGCTCGAGCTGATCGGCGGCGTGGTGTTTCGCGCCTTTCATGACCCCGATCAGTGGGACGACGTCATGGATGGTGCCCAGCGGACCTGCCGGGCGCTGGTGGCGCATGGGGCCCGGCATCTCGTGCTGATCGATTCGATCTCTACGCGGCGGGCGCCCACGGCGGGCCGTCCGGACGAGGCAGAGGAGATGGCGCCGGCCGAATGGGCGGCCTTCCGCGACCGCATCGCCACCGTCGCACGGATGGGGACCGAGGAATATGGCCTGACCGTCTCGGTCCACGCCCATGCCGCGGGGTTCATGGATTTCGAACCCGAGCTCGAGCGGCTTCTGGACGAGGTGGACGAATCGATCCTGAAGATCTGCCTCGACACCGGCCACCATTCCTATGCGGGATTCGATCCGGTGGCTTTCATGAAGCGCCATGTGGATCGTATTTCCTACATGCATTTCAAGGATATAGACCCGGAAGTGAAAGCAAGGGTCGTGGCCGAACGGACGGGGTTCTACGACGCCTGCGGGCAAGGGATCTTCTGTAATCTCGGTCAGGGGGACGTGGACTTTCCGGCCGTCCGGCAGGTCCTTCTGGACGCCGGGTTCGAGGGGTGGTGCACGGTCGAGCAGGACTGTGACCCGACCCTTGACGTCAGCCCGATCGACGACGCGCGCGCAAACTGCGAATATCTGAAAAGCATCGGCTTCGAGTAAGGGAGGACGCGATGGCCAGGCTGAGATGGGGCATGGTAGGCGGGGGCGAGGGCAGCCAGATCGGCCCGGCGCACCGGCTGGGTGCGCGCCTCGATGGCGCCTTCGACTTCGTGGCCGGCGCGCTCGACCATCGGCCCGAGGCCGGGCGTGCCTTCGGGCGCCGGCTTGGGCTTGATGCGGACCGGTCCTACGGGGACTGGCGGGAAATGCTCGAATCCGAGGCGGCGCGCGACGACCGCCCCGATCTCGTCACGGTCGCGACGCCCAACAATACCCATTACGAGATCACGAAGGCGTTCCTCGAGGCCGGTTTCGACGTCCTTTGCGAAAAGCCGATGACCATGACGGTGGAAGAGGCCGAGGACATCGTGCGGACTGCCGAAGACCTGGGGCGGATCTGTGCGGTGAATTACGGCTATACGGGCTATCCGCTGGTTCGTCATATGCGCGCGATGGTCGCGCGGGGCGATCTGGGGCGCATCCGCATGGTCGTGGCCGAGTTCGCCCATGGGCATCACGCCGACGCCGACGACGCCGACAATCCGCGGGTGCGCTGGCGCTACGACCCGGCGCAGGCCGGCGTCTCGGCGCAGTTCGCCGACTGCGGCATTCATGCGCTCCACATGGCCAGTTTCGTCATCGGGCAGGAGGTCGAGCGCCTCTCGGCCGACACGGTCAGCTGCATCGAGACACGCGCGCTCGAGGATGACGCGATGGTCAACCTGCGCTTCGACGGCGGCACCGTCGGGCGGCTCTGGACGTCGTCGATCGCGATCGGCCGACAGCACGGTCTGACGTTGCAGGTGTTCGGAGAGCGAGGCGGCCTTCGCTGGGCACAGGAACAGCCGAACCAGCTCTACTGGATGCCCCTCGGCGGCCGGCTTCAGGTGATCGAGCGCGGCGAGCCCGGGCTCAGCCCCGAGGCGGACCGGGCCACGCGCGTCACCATCGGCCACGCCGAGGGCATGCCGCTTGCCTTCGCCAACATCTATTCCGACCTGGCCGAAGCCATTCGCGCCCGGAAGGAAGGGCGCCCGATGGACCCCGCCGCCGGACTTTTCCCCCGCGCCGAGGATGGCCTGCGGTCGGTGGCCGCCGTCTTCGCCGTTGCCGAAAGCGGCAGGGCCGACGGCAGATGGGTCGACGCGCGCCCCCCGATGTTCAGAAGCTGAACCTTCGGGCCCGGCGCCCGGTCCCGCGCCGCCCTTCAGGCGTTCGCGGCGAGCCCCGGCCGCGCGGGTTGTTCGGGGATCGGGCGCAGGGTGCGACGTTCGATCATGCGGCAGGGGAAAAGCCGCGCCTCGGGCGAGCGATCGGGATCCTCGATGGTGGCCACGACAAGTTCGATGGACGATTCGATGATCTCGGCGACGGGCTGGCGGATCGTCGTCAGGCTGAACGATGCCCAGCCGGCCATCTCCATGTCGTTGAGGCCGATGATCCCGACGTCGTCAGGGACCGAAAGCCCGGCGTCGGCAAGGGCGCTCAGCGCGCCCATCGACAGGACGTCGTCGCCGCCGAAATAGGCCTCGGCCGGCCCGTCGCGAAGGAGGCGCTGCATCTCGTTCCGGCCGGCCTCGAACGTATAGGCGTCGGCGAAGCTGTAGGTTGCGGTGACGCCGGCATGGCGCGACAGCTCGTCGAGGAACCCGGCAAGGCGGTCCTGGGTCGAGGTCGCCGCTTCGGGGCCCCCAAGGAAGGCAAGCCGGCGGTAGCCGCGCGCGACAAGCGTCCGCGCCGCCATGCGACCGCATTCGACGTTGTCGATGCCCACCATGTGGACGTGGGGCGAGCTCGACAGCCGGCCGAAGCTGTGCACGGCGGGGATGCCGGCGTCGCGAAAGGCCCGGGTGAACCCCTGCGGCAGCGTCGACGAGGCCACGATGACGCCGTCGACCGAATATTGCCGCACCATGCGCACCGAGTTCTCGGGATCGGTTTCGTCCGTCAGGTTCACCAGAAGGGGACGCAGCCCGCGCGCTTGCAGGCCCCGGGTGAAGAGGTCGAAGACTTCCAGGAAGAACGGGTTGTGAAAGTTGTTCGAGATGAGGCCGATCAGCTTCGTGCGCCCGGTCGTCAGGGACGAGGCAAGCGCATTCGGTTGATACCCTAGCGCCTTGGCCGCCTTTTCCACCTTGCGCCGGGTCTTCGGCGACACCGAGGCGCCCTTTGTGAACGTCCGCGACACGGTCGAGCGCGAGACACCGGCCAGCCGGGCAACGTCTTTCAGCGAAACCGCCATGGGTCCGAATCCTTCGCCTGTCTGCGCCGAGAGATAGGGGGCCGCGTCGGCACAATCCAGTATTCGCGTGCCGCCCCAAGAATGCGCACGGGGCGCGCCTTTTTGCAACCGGTTGCAAAAATCGTGCCGATATGTTTCCCTTTCCGTCGCAGAGGCGGGGCCAATCACCGCCCTCGCGCCATGATCAAGAGAATGACGACAGGGAGGTAATCATGAAGTCGTTCCTGAAGACCCTGGTAGCCGCGACCGCGATGGTGGCTGCCCCGTTCATGCTGGCGACCTCGGCGTCGGCCGAGCGTTACGTGCTCGTCAGTCACGCGCCCGACAGCGACAGCTGGTGGAACGTGATCAAGAACGCCCTGGCCCTGGCGGGCGAGCAGATGGATGTCGAGGTGGAATACCGCAATCCGCCGACGGGCGATCTTGCCGACATGGCCCGCATCATCGAGCAGGCGGCGGCCTCGGGGCCGGACGGGATCATCACGACGCTGGCCGACCCGGACGTCCTGAGCGGCCCCATCAAGGCGGCGGTCGATTCGGGCGTCGATGTCATCATCATGAACTCGGGCACGCCGGAACAGGCGCGGGCCGTGGGGGCGCTGATGTATGTCGGCCAGCCGGAATATGACGCCGGTTACGCGGCGGGCCTGCGCGCCAAGGGCGATGGGGTCAAGAGCTTCCTCTGCGTGAACCACTACATCTCGTCGCCGTCCTCGACCGAACGCTGTCAGGGCTTCGCCGACGGTCTGGGCGTGCCGCTTGGCAACCAGATGATCGATTCGGGGCAGGACCCGGCCGAGATCAAGAACAAGGTGCTGGCCTATCTGTCGGCAAATCCCGACACCGATGCCATCCTGACGCTGGGCCCGACCTCGGCGGATCCGACGATCCTCGCGCTCGAGGAGAACGGAATGGCCGGTGACATCTACTTCGGCACCTTCGACCTTGGCGAGGAGATCGTGAAGGCCATCAAGGCCGGCATCATCCAGTGGGGCATCGACCAGCAGCCCTTCCTGCAGGCCTATCTGCCGGTCGTGGTCCTTGCCAACTATCACCGCTACGGCGTGCTGCCGGGCAACAACATCAACTCGGGTCCGGGCTTCGTGACCAAGGACGGGCTCGAGATGGTCGAGAAGTGGGCTGGCCAGTATCGCTGAATTTGGCTGAGCCAGACTGAGCCAGACCGGGGTCGGGGCGCCGCCACCAGCGCGCGCGCCCCGCGCCCCCCGGCCGGACCGGGGATCGGGCCGGTTGACATGAGAAACCCGGGGGGACGCCCCGCGGCCCCCGACACGACGGAGAAGACCCGTGAGTGAGACTGCGCAACCTGCGGCCGGGGTCGACGAACGCGTCAAGGAAATCTCGCGGTTTCGCAAGGCGCTCATCCGCCCCGAGCTGGGCGGCATCGTCGGCACCGTTGCCGTCTTCACCTTCTTTCTTCTCTTCGCCTTCGACAGCGGCATGTTCGCAAGTCAGGGCATCATGAACTGGAGCCAGGTCTCGGCCCAGTTCATGATCATCGCCGTCGGCGCCTGTCTTCTCATGATCGCGGGCGAATTCGACCTGAGCGTCGGCTCCATGATCGGCTTTGCCGGCATGATGATCGCAATCTTTTCGGTGACGCTGGGCTGGCCGGTATGGCTTGCGATCATTGTCACCTTCGCGATGTGCATCGCGCTCGGCGCGCTCAACGGGTTCATCGTGATCCGCACGGGCCTGCCAAGCTTCATCGTGACGCTGGCGTTTCTGTTCATCCTGCGCGGCTTCACGATCTATTTCCCCCAGACGATCGAGCGCAAGACCATCATCGGCGGCATCAAGGACGCGGCCGAGGGCGACTGGCTGGGCGCGGTCTTCGGGGGCAAGATCCTGACGGGGCTGTTCAACTGGATGGGCGAGGCCGGGATCATCGCCACCTTCGAGCGCGGCACGCGCGCCGGGCAGCCGGTGGTCGAGGGCGTGCCGATGCTGATCGTCTGGGCCATCGCGCTTGTGATCTTCGGTCATGTCCTTCTGACGCGGACGCAGTTCGGCAACTGGATCTTCGCGGCCGGCGGCGATGCCGAGGCGGCGCGGAATTCCGGCGTGCCGGTCAGCCGGGTCAAGATCCTCATGTTCATGTTCACGGCCTTCTGCGCGGCGGTCTTCGCCACCTGTCAGGTGATGGAGTTCGGTTCGGCCGGGGCCGACAGGGGCCTTCTGAAGGAGTTCGAGGCGATCATCGCGGTCGTCATCGGGGGCGCGCTTCTGACGGGCGGTTACGGCTCGGTGATCGGGGCGGCGCTGGGCGCGCTCATCTTCGGGGTCGTGCAGCAGGGCCTTTTCTTCGCCGGGGTCGAAAGCTCGCTCTTTCGCGTGTTCCTCGGCGTGATCCTTCTGTTCGCGGTGGTGCTCAACACCTACATTCGCCGCATCATCACGGGGGAGCGCTGAGATGGTCGCCGATACCCAACCCATCATCGAGATGCGCAACATCGAAAAGCACTTCGGCTCGGTCATCGCGCTGGCCGGCGTCTCGCTCGACGTCTACCGGGGCGAATGCCATTGCCTTCTGGGCGACAACGGCGCCGGCAAGTCGACCTTCATCAAGACGATGTCCGGTGTGCACAAGCCGACGGCCGGGGAAATCTATTTCGAGGGCCGGCCGATGCACTTCGACGACCCGCGCGATGCCATCGCGGCCGGAATCGCGACCGTGCATCAGCACCTGGCGATGATCCCGCTCATGTCCGTCAGCCGCAATTTCTTCATGGGGAACGAACCGACCAAGAAGGTCGGACCCTTCCGCTTCTTCGATCACGAGACGGCCAATCGCATCACCATGGAGGAGATGCGGAAGATGGGCATCAACCTTCGCGGGCCGGATCAGGCCGTGGGCACGCTTTCGGGCGGCGAGCGGCAGACCGTCGCCATCGCGCGGGCGGTCTATTTCGGAGCGAAGGTGCTCATCCTGGACGAGCCGACGTCGGCGCTTGGCGTGCGGCAGACTGCAAACGTCCTTGCGACCATCGACAAGGTTCGCAAGCAGGGCATCGCCGTGGTCTTCATCACGCACAACGTGCGCCATGCCCTGGCGGTGGGCGATCGTTTCACGGTCCTCAACCGCGGGCGCACGCTTGGCACCGCGAAGCGCGGAGAGATCACGCCCGAGGAGCTTCAGGACATGATGGCCGGCGGGCAAGAGCTCGTCGCGCTCGAGGAAAGCCTCGGCGGCACCGTCTGAGCGCGCGACAGAACCGACCCTCCGGGGCGCGCCGCAGCCGGTCCTGCGGCGCGCCTTTTCTCTATCGGGCGCGACCCCCGGGAGGGCGCGTTCCACCCGGTCGGAACCGTCCTTGGGTGGCAGCGAATCTCTTCGGGCACGCGGCGGCGGCGCGGCCATTTCGGACGCGCGGGCCCAGGGTCTTGGCCGAAAGTCCTACGCAGGATTTTGCCGAGGTTGTTTCCGATTTGGCCATTTCCCGCCAAATCCGGGCCCAATCGATCAGGAAAGTCGACGTAAACGGCCACTTGCGAAAATGTCACAGCCGTCCGCCCATACCACATGGGTGGGGAGACTTTGCGTGTGAATGGTCTAGACTGCCCCCCGTGTGAGGTGGGGGTCGCCAGAGCGAGGGATGCCGAGGTGATGCCAGTACAAGGCGAGCCCGAGAACCACGAGCCGATCCTTACCAAGGCAGTCCATGGGATTGCCCGTAGAGTTCAGGAAGCATGCGCCAGGCGGCGTGTCCGGGGTCGACGGAAGTCTGCCCCGATCGCGCGTGTCTTCGTGCCGGCCCTTCTTGTGGCGGCGTTTCTCGCGCTTCTCGTGCCGGTATCGGCGCTTGCGCAAGCGTCCGGCGGTGGGTTGTCGCTTCCCGGCTTCAATCACAGCACGACCGGTTTCGTTCTGGACGGCGCGCACAAGCCGCTTGCCTGTGAGGCGTGCCACAAGGGCGGGAAGCTGACGAATACTCCCGTCACCTGCGTGGGGTGCCACAACAACCGTCGTGCCAAGGGCAAGCCGAAGAAGCATCCTCCGTCCTCGTCGCGCTGTTCGGACTGCCATACGACGCGGGACTGGGCGCCTTTCGCCTTCGACCACAGCTTCGTGACGGGCGACTGTGTCAGCTGCCACAACGGCAAGGTATCGCGCGGGAAGGCCCGGATCCATCCGCCGACGTCGAATCGCTGCGAATCGTGCCACGTGACGGCGCGCTGGACGGAAGTCCGCTTCGATCACCGTGAAACCAACGCGCCCTGCGCGACGTGCCACGACGGCACGGTGGCGAACGGCAAGTCGTCGACGCACATCCCGTCATCGAATACCTGCGAGGATTGCCACACCTCTACGTCGTGGACGAGCGTACGGTTCGACCACTCGGGCGTCACCGGCTCCTGCGTGAGCTGCCATAACGGCTCCACGGCAACGGGCAAGCCCGCAAACCACATCGCTTCGTCCAATGTCTG
>RFGD01000269.1 GCA_003696705.1 Alphaproteobacteria bacterium
GCCGGCGCTTCACCGCAAGGGCCGCGCCGTCACCGAGGCGCGACTTGCGCCCCTGGGATGGCGCCTTGTGGCGGACGAGGTCGTCCCGCACGAGCTCGGCGCGCTGACCGAGGCGTTGACCCGGCTTGCCGGGCGGGCGGACATGACGCTCATCCTGACCGGCTCGGCCACGTCGGACCCGCAAGACGTCGGCCCCGAGGCGGTGCGTCGCGCCGGCGGCGCGATCGCGCGCTTCGGCATGCCGGTCGATCCCGGGAACCTTCTGTTCATCGGCCGGTTGTCCGACCGGCCGGTCGTCGGGCTTCCGGGCTGTGCCCGTTCGCCGGCGCGAAACGGCGCCGATCTGGTCCTTGAACGGCTGGCCGCGGGCCTGTCCGTGGGCGACGCCGAGATCGCCCGAATGGGCGTCGGCGGCCTTCTGAAGGAAATCCCGGTTCGGCCCCAGCCGCGCGAGGGGCGCGCAACCGAAAATTGACGCGGCCCGCAGGCAGGGCTTTGACGACTCGGGGCTTTGTGTCATCGTCGGCCCCGCAAATCAGGGAGGAAAAGGATGACAAAGGTCACGATGACCGTGAACGGCCGCGAAGTGTCGGGCGACGTCGAGGGCCGGACGCTTCTTGTCGAATTTCTTCGGGAAGGCCTTGGCCTGACGGGGACGCATGTCGGGTGCGACACGGCCCAGTGCGGTGCCTGCACGATCCACGTCAACGGCGTGCCGGTGAAAAGCTGCAACATGCTGGCGCTCGAGGCCGAAGGCGCCGAGATCACCACCATCGAGGGCATGGCGGCGCCCGACGGCACGCTCTCGCCGCTGCAGCAGGCGTTCCGCGACTACCACGGCCTGCAATGCGGCTTCTGCACGCCCGGCATGGTCATGGCCGCGGCCGGCCTGTTGAAGGAAAACCCGAAGCCGACCGAGGCCGAGATCAGGGAATATCTCGAAGGCAACATCTGTCGCTGCACGGGCTATCACAACATCGTCAAGGCGATCATGGCCGCGTCCGGCCAGGACGTCTCGGCCGTCGCCGCCGAATAGCGCAGGCCCCAGCGCCAAGTGACATGGCGCCGCGCGCCCTTGCGCGGGGACGGCGCCGAAAGGGACCCGGTGGGCGCCGCACCGGCCGAGGTCCGAAGCGGGCCCCGATGCCCGCATCAGGGAGGAGAACGAACCATGCCGAAGGATCATGGAATTGGCGCCAGTTCGCGCCGCCGCGAGGATATCCGCTTTCTGACCGGGAAGGGGAACTACACCGACGACATCAACCGGCCGGGACAGGCCTATGCGCATTTCCGCCGCTCTGACGTTGCCCACGGGCGCATCCGCGCCATCGACACCAGCGCCGCAGCGGCCATGCCGGGCGTCCTGCGTGTCTTCACCGCGGCCGATTTCGAGGGCGTCGGCGGCCTTCCCTGCGGCTGGCAGGTGAC
>RFGD01000270.1 GCA_003696705.1 Alphaproteobacteria bacterium
CGCACACGCGGGTTCATGATGCGTCGCCAGATCGGCGGCACCATCGCGCACATGGTCATGAGCGGGTAGCCGGCCGGCAGTTCCGGGGCCTCGTCGGGGCCGTAGGTCTGCAGGAGCGGAAACCGCCGGCTGGGCTTGTAATGGTGATCCGAGTGACGCTGGAGGTTGATGAGAAGCCAGTTCGAGGCCCGCTGCGTCGCGTTCCACGAATGGCGCGGCAGCACGGTTTCATAGCGGCCATCCCCCAGATGGCGGCGGGTCAGGCCGTAGTGCTCGATGTAGTTCACGAGCTCGAGTTGCCAGATGGCGACGAAGGCCTGTAGGGCGAACAGCCCGACGCCCTCGATCCCGCCCAGCGCAGCGGCGAGCGCAAGGCAGCCGGCCTGAAGCGCGAAGTAGCGCCAGAACGGGTTCCGAAGGCTCCAGACCGAGATGCCGCGGCGGGCCAGCATCGCGCGTTCCGCGCGCCAGGCAGACCTTGGGCACTGGCGAAGGACCCGCGCGAAGAAGCGGTGAAAGCCCTCGTTGTATCGTGCCGTCACCGGGTCGCGCGGCGTTCCGACGAAGATGTGGTGAACGCGCAGGTGTTCCGACCGGAAGTGAGAGTAGAGGACCGTGGCCAGAAGAAGATCGGCCAGCCAGCGCTCGAGCGCGGATTTCTGGTGCATGAGCTCGTGCGCGTAATTGATGCCGATGGTCCCCGAGAGGACACCGACACCGAAGAAAAGCCATGCCCGCTCGGCCCCTGACAGATGTCCGGCACGGGTGGCATACCAGATCATGCCGAAGATGAGGCAGAACTGGATGGGGAACCAGAGAAGCGTGATGGCGCGATACCACCACAGCGCGGCCTCTGGCGTTTCGGGGTCGGCGTTGGCCGTGAAGCGTCCGGTGATCGCGTCAAGAAGCGAAAAGGCGAACCACGTGCAGACCGGCGGCAGCGCAAGTGCCCAGCCGCCGTGGCGGGCCGCGAAGACGAGCACCGGCACAAGCGCCAGGGATACCCAGAAGGGAAGGGCATGGACGGGTCTTGATACCTCTGCCGCGGGGATCGTTTCGGACACCGGCGATACCTCCTCGGCCAGATATTAGGGCGGCCCGTCGGCCGATTCAAAGTCGGAAAGGGCCGTCACGGCGCGCGCGTAGGCCTTTTTCATGAGTGTGGGGAGCGCCGCCGGATCGAAGGCCTCGGCCGCCACGAAGGCGCCGCGCAGGGGGTGTGCGTCCCCCGCCACCTCGGCGACGTGAACGTCGAGTTCCGCGGTGAAATGGGTGAAGACGTGGCGGACGGTCCCGGCCGCGCGCCAGGGTCCGGGCAGGGGCGGGCCGGAAGCGCCATCCGCGCCCGCAGGATCGTCCCCTTGCGCGCCCCGGTCCCAGTCATCGCCCGGCCAGCCCGGCATTCCGCCGAGAAGCCCGCTGGCCGGTCGGCGTTCCAGAAGCCAGGCGCCGCGCGCGTTTCGCGCGACGTAGAGCGTGCCGCGCCGGGTTTCTCGGGGCGCGCGCGGCCGGCGCCGGGGCAGATCTTCGGCGAGGCCGGCCTCGGCCGCGCGGCAGTCCTGCCGTACGGGGCATTCGCTGCACCGGGGCCGACGCGGGCGGCAGATGGAGGCCGCCAGATCCATCAACGCCTGGGCCAGATCGCCCGGCCGGTCCGAGGGGAAGATTTCGGCGGCGGCCCTGGCGATGGCCCCGCGTCCGGCCGGCAGCGGCTCGGCAATGGCGAAGAGGCGGGCCGTCACCCGTTCGATGTTGCCGTCGATGACGACCGCGGGTTCGTCGAAGGCGATGGCCGCGATGGCCGCGGCCGTGTAGGGGCCAATGCCGGGAAGTCGGCGAAGTTCGGTCGAGGTCGGCGGGAACCGGCCGCCATGCTCTGTGGCAACGACGCGCGCACAGCGCACGAGATTCCGGGCCCGGGCATAGTAGCCGAGGCCGGCCCAGGCGGCCATGACCTCGGCCTCCGGCGCGGCGGCGAGCGCCTCGACCGTGGGCCAGCGCGCGACGAAGCTTTGGAAACGGGGCACGACCGTCGCGACGGTGGTCTGCTGAAGCATGACTTCGGACAGCCACACGCGATAGGGGTCCGGCCGCTCGCCGCGGCGCCGGGACGCCGGGCCGACCCGCCAGGGGAGCTCGCGCGCCGCGCCGTCGTACCATGCCAGGATCCGATGCCGCAGCCGATCGATCTGCAACTTTCCGCTTTCCACCGCCCGCGCCTCTGGCCATGCTGGCCCGAAGCCCTAGAATAGGGGCATCAAGGCGAATTGGAAGACATGGCACGACGCACGGACCCATCGGGGGCGGAAGAGCACGCCCTCAGACGCCGCCGCAAGGGCTTCGAGCCGGCGGCAGGGCTGATCGCGCGCCCCCTGCGCAAGGCGAGCGAAAGGCGCGGCTTCGCGGTGGCACGGCTTCTGACCGCCTGGGACGAGATCGTGGGCCCCGAGATCGCCGCCATGGCGCGTCCGGTGCGCGTGAGCTATGGGCGCGAGGGGATTGGCGCCACGCTGACCGTCCTGACGTCGGGCGCCTATGCGCCTCTGGTCCAGGCGCAATGCGCCGCGATCCGTGAGCGCGTGAACGCCTGCTACGGCTACAACGCGATCTCCCGGGTCAGGGTGACGCAGACGGACCCGCACGCGCTGTTCGCGGGGCCGGCGGCCGGGCAGGGGGCCCAGCCTGCCTGGGGCCTGGCCGAGGCGCAGGCGCCCTTCGCGCCCGCGCCGACGACCGAGGCGCCCGACCCCGCGATCCGCGAACGCGCCGCCGAGGCGGTGAAGGACGTCACCGACGAAAATCTGCGCCGTGCCCTTGAAGCGCTGGCGGCGAAGGTCTTATCTCGGTCGGAAGTTGGAAAAGGAGGATAATTCATGCGCCGCAAGCTCCTCATCGGTCTTGGTTCGGCTGCCGTCGTGGCGGCCGGGGGCCTCTGGTTCGGCCGCCGCGGGGGGCAGACGGGGGCGCTTCCCGCCCTTGACATCGAGCGTGTCGCCGCCTCTGCGACCGACACGCAGGGCGTGGTGGACATGGCGCTGGGCGCCGCGGACGCGCCGGTGACGGTTGTCGAATACGCGTCGTTCACCTGCCCGCACTGCCGCCGGTTCCATGAAGAGGTCTTCCCCCAGATCCGCAAGAACTACATCGACACCGGCAAGGTCCGCTTCATCCTGAGAGAGGTCTATTTCGACCGCTACGGGCTGTGGGCCGCCATGGTGGCGCGCTGTGACGGCGGGATGCGGTATTTCGGCATGGTCGATCTGATCTTCGACAAGCAGCGCGAATGGACCCAGGGAGAGCCGGCAGAGGTGGCCGCGAACCTTCGCAAGCTGGGTCGGCTGGCGGGGCTCTCGGACGAGAAGCTGGATGCCTGCCTTCAGGACGGCGAGACGGCCAAGGCACTTGTCGCCGCCTATCAGACCAACGCCCAGCGCGACGGCATCGAGGGCACGCCGACCTTCATCATAAATGGCGAGAAATACTCGAACATGGGCTACGAGGATTTTGCCCGCGTCCTTGACGAGAAGCTGGGCGCGTGAGCCGTGACCTCCCCGCTTGACGGGATCCGGGTCGTCGAGCTTGCGCGCATTCTGGCCGGTCCCTGGGCGGGCCAGACGCTTGCCGATCTGGGCGCCGAGGTCATCAAGGTCGAAAGCCCGGAAGGCGACGACACACGGCAGTGGGGACCGCCCTTCATCGAGCGCGAAGGCGACGTATCGGCCGCCTACTTCCATTCCTGCAACCGCGGCAAACGATCGGTCCGGGCCGATTTTCGCACCGAGGAGGGGCGGGCGCTGGTACGCAGGCTTGTCGCCGAGGCCGATGTCGTCATCGAGAATTTCAAGCTCGGCGGCCTGGCGCGCTACGGGCTCGACTACCCGTCGCTTGCGAAGATCAACCCGCGCCTCATCTACTGCTCGATCACCGGTTTCGGCCAGGACGGGCCCTATGCCCATCGCGCTGGTTACGACTTCATCATCCAGGGCATGTCCGGGCTCATGTCCGTGACCGGAGAGCCCGACGGCCCCCCCGAGAAGGTCGGCGTCGCGGTCACCGACATCATGACGGGGCTTTATGCCACGATCGCGATCCTTTCGGCGCTGCACCAGCGCGCGCGGACGGGAAAGGGCCAGCACATCGACATGGCGCTTCTCGACGTGGCGGTCGCCGCCATGGCAAATCAGGCGCTGAACTACATGGCGACCGGCGTGCCGCCCCGCCGCGTCGGCAATGCGCACCCGAACCTGGCGCCGTATCAGGTCTTTCCCTGTGCCGATGGATGGATCATCATTGCCGTCGGAAACGACAGCCAGTTCGGCCGGCTCTGCCGTCTTCTTGGCGCGCCTTCCCTGGCCGAGGAGGCGGAGTTTCGCACCAATCCCGACCGTGTCCGAAACCGCGAGGCGCTGGCTGCGCGCATTTCCGAACTGACCCGCGGCCGGCAGAAGTCCTGGATCCTGAGCGCGTGCGAGGCCGAGGGCGTGCCGGCCGGACCCATCAACGACCTTTCCGAGGTGTTCGCCGATCCGCAGGTTCGCCACCGCGGCATGCGGATCGATCCGGGCGGGATACCGGGGGTCCGCACGCCCATCCGTTTCTCTGACGCCGAACTTTCGCTTGATCGTCCCCCGCCCCGCCTCGGCGAGGATGATGAGACGGCGGACTAGCCGGCGCGGCTCGACAGGGCCTGCATGAGCGTCGCTTCGAAGGCCTCGGGCCGGTCGAAGCGAAGTCGCACGGGCAGGGCCAGAACCTCGGCGCGCAGCGCCGGCGGCAGCCGGGCCGCATCCTTCTCGGTCGTCACGATCTGTCCGCCTGACCTCCTCGCAAGGGTCAGAAGCCGGGCGAACAGCCGCTCGTCGACCGGTTGATGATCGTCAAGCGGCACCTTTTTCAAGAGCTCTGCGCCAAGGCCCTCGAGCGTGGCGAAGAACCTTTCGGGGTGGGCGATGCCGGCGAAGGCGACCACCGGTTGCCCGGCCCAGTCCATGCCCGTCGGAAGCGGCAGGATTCGCGCATGGTGGACCGGCGGCAACGCGAGCTTTCCCCATGTCGAGAGAAAGCGCTCTCTTGCCGGTTCGTCGCCGACAAGGACGATGAGGTCGGCCCGGGCAAGGCCCGCCTCGACCGGCTCGCGCAAGGGGCCCGCGGGCAGGACGCGGCCGTTGCCGAAGCCGCGTGCCGCATCGACAACGACGATCGAGAGCGTCGGGCGAAGGCCGGGGTTCTGGTGCGCGTCGTCAAGGACCAGCGCTTCGGCTCCGGCGGCGACGGCCGCACTCGCACCACGCACGCGGTCGCGCGACACCCAGGCGGGCGCGAAGGCGGCCAGAAGAATGGGCTCGTCGCCGACATCCCGGGCAAGGTGCGTGCCCGGATCGACGCGGACGGGACCCGCAAGCCGTCCACCATAGCCGCGGCTGAGGGCGTGGACGGCGATACCGCGGGCCGAGAGCTGTTCGAGGATGGCGATGGTCGTCGGCGTCTTCCCCGCTCCCCCGGCGACCAGATTTCCGACCGAGATCACGGGAACGCCCGGATCGTGCCAGGGGCCGCGTTCGAGCCGACGGCGGGTGCCGGCGGCATAGAGTGCGGCCAGCGGCTGAAGCGCGCGCGCAAGAAACCCCGGCCTTTGCGGCGATGCGAACCAGAAGGCCGGCGGGCGCATCAGCGATCCTCGGGAGGGAGCAGCGGCGCATCAAGCGCGGTCAGAAGCACTTCGACGGCCCTGTCGGTCACCTCGGCGCCGCTTGAGCAGACTTCCCAGGCCGCATGCGCCATGGCGGCGGCCCGGTCGGGGGCAAGAAGCTCGACCACGGCGTTGCCAAGTTCTTCCGCGCTTGTCACCTCGATGGTGGCGCCGGCGGCGCCAAACCGCTCGTAGACGTCGCGGAAGTTTTCGACATTGGGTCCGTGGATGATTGCCGAGCCGAGGGCCGCCGGCTCGAACGGGTTGTGGCCGCCGACAGGCGCGAGCGAGCCGCCGACGAAGCTGATGGGGGCCAGTCGGTACCACAGGCCCAGTTCTCCGAGCGTGTCGGCCACGTAGATCTGCGTCTCGGCGTCGGGTTCCTCGTCGCGCGAGCGCAGCGCGACCTGCCAGCCGTCGGCGGCCAGCGCCTCGGCGATATCCGGGCCGCGTTCGGGGTGACGCGGCACGATGATGAGAAGAAGCCGATGTGCCGCCCGGCGCGCGAAGCGATGCGCCTGCGCGACCAGCGCCTCTTCGCCGTCGTGGGTCGATGCGGCGACCCAGACGGGCCGGCCGGCAAGAAGCTGGGCCAGCGCGTCATGCTCGGTCTGGTTGACGGGAAGGGCCGAAGAGCCTTCCTTAAGCGTTCCCGTCACCTCGATGCCGTCGGCGCGGGCTCCGAGCGACCGAAGACGTCGCTCCGTCTCGGCGTCCTGCGCCATGATGAGATGAAAGCGGGTCAGAAGGGCACGCGACATGCCGCGCAGCCACCGCCAGCGGCGGGCCGATCTTTTCGACATGCGTGCATTCAAAAGGACCATCGGCACGCCGCGCGCCGAGGTTTCGGCTATGAGCGCGGGCCAGAGCTCGCTTTCGGTCCAGACGGCAAGGTCCGGCTTCCAGTGGTCGAGAAAGCGCCGCACCCACGGAAGGACGTCCAGCGGGACGAACTGGTGGATGGCGCGCTCGGGAAGGCGGTTGGCGAGGATCCGCGCCGACGTCACCGTGCCCGTCGTGACGAGCGAGGTGAGGTCGGGGGCTTCCTCGGACAGGCGTTTGAGAAGCTCGACGATTGACAGCGCCTCGCCGACGCTTGCGGCGTGAAACCAGATCAGCTGGCCGTCCGGCCGGGGGACCGAGGCAATGCCCTTGCGCTCGGGGAAACGCTCGGGGTGCTCCTTGCCCGCGGCGAGACGGCGCGCAAGGATGCCTTCGGCGCGCCTTTCCGCGCGCGCCGAATAGGCAAGATAGAGCGAAAGCGCCAGCGACCGCGGCGCCGGGGGCGGCGTCGCCAGGCGCGCGATGGCGTCATGGTCGCCGGGGGCCTCGGGGGCCTCGGTCATTGATCAGTCGCCCAGTTCTTCGGTCGCGCTTTCCGACGACTCCTCGTCGCGGAGGCGGTGAAGATGCGCGATGTAGTAGCGCATGTGCGCGTTGTCGACGGTGCGCTGCGCCTCGGCCTTCCAGGCGTTGTAGGCCGACTGGTAGTCGGGAAAGATGCCGACGATGTGAATGTCGTCCACATTTCGAAAGACGTTCTTCGACGGGTCGACAAGCTCGCCGCCGAACACCAGGTGCAAACGCTGGGCCATTTCGGACTCCGTTCCTTTCGTGGGTGCGGGGACACTAGTCAAAAGGCATCGCGCGTCAAGCGCTGGCGGCGGCCCCGCCGGGGCCCCTCAGACGACCGAGGATTGCCCCGTGCAGCGGCTCGGCCGCGGCGATGACGCCGGCCGAGCGGGCGCTCGGGGCGTTGAAGCGAAGCGGCCGACCCTCGGCATCGGTGACCCGGGCACCGGCTTCCTCGGCGATGAGGGCGCCGGCGGCGATGTCCCATTCCCAGGCAGGGCGCACGGTCAGCATCGCGTCGTGGCGGCCTTCGCCGACAAGGGCCAGCCGCCAGGCCAGCGAGGGCCGGAACTTGCGGCGGAAGGGCGGCAGTCCGCCGACCCAGATCGCCGGGTGGAGCGCCGCCCGCGAGGTGAGCACTTCGGCCCCTTCAAGGGATTCCCGCGCGCGGGCGCGGACGGGCGCCGCGTTGAGC
>RFGD01000038.1 GCA_003696705.1 Alphaproteobacteria bacterium
ATGTTGTGCGCCTGGATGTTGTGCTCTTCGTGGAACACGTGGTGCACGGCGGTCAGGCCGACGTTCTCGTTCACGCGGCCGTCGCCCGAGACGTAGTGGTTCGCAAGCGCCACATCGTCATAGGTCGCGGCGTTCGGATCGGTGTTCGTCGAAGCCGGCACAAGGGGGTTGCCCATGTGGTCGGTCCCCGGCGCCGCACCGTGCGCGATGTCGATCAGGATGGCCTGGTTCGAACGCAGGACATTGCCGTCGGCATCACGCTCGAACGGGTCGTTCTGGGCATAGTCGGCATAGGTCAGGCCCGTGCGCGCTTCCCACTCGGTGATCGACTCGTCGGAACGGAAGGTGACGGTATTCTGCGGCGTGAAGGTGATGCGGCCGATCGCGTCCGCCTTGATGAGTGGCGCGTCGAGGACATCCTCGTCCACAAGCTCGATGCCGATGCGCAGTGCGTTCACCTTCACGTCGGACCAGGTGGCAAGGTCGTTGTCCGGGCCGTTGCCGTCCTCGGCATTGGTGATGAGCCGGCCGGTCAGGACGCCGTTCGCGTCGTACTGGCGCAGAAGGACGTTCACCGATTCATGGCTGCCGTAGGTCTGGCTCTGGTCGATCAGAAGGCCGGTGTTGTTGTTGTATTGCGGCGTCACGCCGGCTTTCAGCGTGCCGTCGGGATTGAAGTCGCTGTCCGGGTTCGCCAGGCTTGCGCGGCTCAGCATCATCATGTTGGCCATGGGGCCCGTCGCGTTCGGATCGTAAAGCGGATCGCTCGGCGACAGCGGGATCATGACATAGCCGCCGTTCTTCGAGATGAAGTCGAGGCCATGGTCGAAGAACTGGCCGAAGGCCACGAACCACTCGTTGTACGGGCCGCCGCCAAGAACGCCGGGGTTCGGCATCTCGGCGGTCTGGGTCACGCCCACGACCGAGTTCGCGACGTTCACCGGCTGGCCGTCCAGCGCCTGCATCGCCTCGGCCGCGGCCGGGTTGTAGGTCGGGCTGGTCGGGTCGATGTCCGAGCTGGCGATAAGTTGGCTGATCGTCCGCGGCGACTGGCCCGGGGCGGCATAGACGATGCTGCCCATCACGTCATTGGTGAAGGTCGGGATCCAGTTCGGGTTCGG
>RFGD01000271.1 GCA_003696705.1 Alphaproteobacteria bacterium
CGCCCATGCCTGCAAACCTGTCCAATCGCGATCTTCCCTGCCCGGTGGCCGAGGAAACCCTGCATGCGGTGCTCAACCGCATGCTGCCGGCCGGCGCCGATGATGGCGATCTGTATCTCGAACATACCGAGACCGAGTCGCTGGCGCTGGAGGAAGGGCGCGTCAAGCATGTCTCCGCCGCCACGCATCAGGGCCTGGGCGCACGGGTCATCAAGGGCGAGTCGGCCGGCCATGCCTGTACCGATCGCCTCGAGGCCGACGCCCTGATGGAGGCGGCCCAGGCCGCGCGCGCCATTGCCGAGGGCGGCGGCAGGGCCTCCCCGGTGGCACTTCATCCCGAAAACCGGGCCGGGAGCCTCTATGCGCCCGAAAACCCGTCCCTGCACTCGCCGCTGGATCAACGCAAGGTCCTGCTGGAAAGGCTGGATGCACTGGCGCGCAGCCTCGATCCCCGCGTGAAGCAGGTCTTTGCCAGCATTGCCTCCTCGTTTTCGGATATCCACATCATCCGCATGGACGGCGCCCATATCCATGACGCGCGCCCGCTGGTGCGGCTGAACATCTCCGTCGTCGTCGAACAGAACGGCCGCCGCGAAACCGGCACGGCCGGCGGTGGCGGACGCTTCGGGCTGGAGCGGCTGCTGGAGGGCGATGAGGCCGAGAAACTGGTGCATGAGGCGGTGCGGCTGGCGACGCTGAATCTCGACGCGCGCGAGGCCCCGGCGGGCAGCATGCCGGTCGTGCTCGGACCGGGATGGCCCGGCATCCTGCTGCATGAGGCCATCGGCCATGGGCTTGAGGGCGATTTCAACCGCAAGGAAACATCCGTGTTCAGCGGCAGAATCGGCCAGCGCGTGGCCGCGCCCGGCGTCACCGTCGTCGATGACGGCTCGATTGCCGAACGACGCGGCTCGCTGAACGTGGACGATGAGGGCACGCGCACGCAGCGCACCGTGCTCATCGAGGACGGCATCCTGACCGGCTACCTGCTGGATCGCCAGAATGCGCGGCTGATGGGCATGCTGCCGACCGGCAACGGTCGCCGGGAATCCTATGCCCACCCGGTGCTGCCGCGCATGACCAACACCTTCATGCTGGCCGGTTCGGCCGCGCCCGAGGACATCCTGGCCACGCTCGATCGCGGCATCTATGCGGTCAATTTCGGTGGCGGCCAGGTGGACATCACGTCCGGCAGCTTTGTGTTCACGACCAGCGAGGCCTACTACGTCGAAAACGGCCGCATCCAGTATCCGGTCAAGGGCGCGACACTGATCGGCAGCGGCCATGAGGTGCTGCGGAAGGTGTCGATGATCGGCAACGATCTTGCCCTTGATCCGGGCGTTGGCACCTGCGGCAAGGCCGGCCAGTCCGTGCCTGTCGGCGTCGGCCTGCCGACGCTGCGCATCGAGGAACTCACGGTCGGAGGCACTCAGGCATGAGCAGGACCCAGACGCAAACGGACGCCGGGCTGCAGTTGATGGCCGAACGGCTCGTAAAGATGGCGCGAAACAGCGGCGCCGCGCATGCCGATGCGCTGGCCGTTGCCGACACCGGCCAGTCCATCAGCGTGCGTCAGGGCCGGCTTGAATCTGTCGAGCGCGAGGACAGCCGCGGCATCGGTCTGCGCGCCTTCGTCGAGACGCCGAATGGCTTTGCGTTCGCCTCCGCCTCGACCTCGGATGTTTCCGAGGCCGGCATGCAGCAGCTTGCGGCCCGCGTCGTGGCCATGGCGCGCATCTCCGAGCCCGACCCGGACGCCGTGCCGCCCGTGGGCGCGGAGCATCCGGACGGGCAGACCATCCGTGACTGGCTGGCGCGCCATCCGCTGCAGGATCCCGGCTGGACGCTCGACGCAGCACGGGAGGCCGCGCTTGAATGCGAGGCCATCGCGCTCGACTACGCGCCGGAGATTCGCAACAGCGAAGGTGCCGACGCCGCCTTCGGCACGACCGAGGTGGCCTATGCCGCCTCCGACGGCTTTGCCGCGGAATATGCCAAATCCTCGGCCTCGCTCAGCGTCTCGGTCATCGCCGGATCGGGGGACGGCATGCAGCGCGATTACGCCTGGCACCGGACTTTAACGGCCGACCGGCTGAGGGCGCCCCGCGATCTCGCCGAGGAGGCTGCCGGGCGCGCCGTTCGCCGGCTTGGGGCTGGGCGCATGCGCAGCGGGCCTGCGACCATCGTTCTTGAACCGCGCGTGGCCACATCGCTGGCCTCGCACCTGATCTCGGCC
>RFGD01000272.1 GCA_003696705.1 Alphaproteobacteria bacterium
CCCCGCGCGGGCCGGCGCGTGGCGGTGCGGGCGATGGGCGGAAATCCGACCCCGCGCCCCCGGGCGATCGGCAGAACCCGGCCGCTTGCGCCTTCGCCTTGCCGGGCGGCCGTGATTTTGCCACGCTTCGGTGCAACATCGCCAATCGCGGCGTGGTCGTCGGGCGGGTTGATTCGCCCCTCGGTCGCGCCGCACGAGACAGAGGGCCCGCCGCCCCAGGGCGACCGCGGGCCCGGAACACCGGGGGAAACATGGCCAAGGTCCAGAATGTCGCCGCCATCGCGACGCAGCTCACGACAGGCTACTGGAACAGTTCTGGAAATGCGCCGCATCACTTCGCGGCCGCGCCCGGCGACACGATCACGGTCGACATCACCGCCCTGTCGGCGGCCGAACAGACGGTGGCCCGCTGGGCGCTCGAGGCCTGGACGAACGCGACCGGGCTTCAGTTCGCCGAGGTCGCCTCGGGTGCCCAGATCACCTACACGAACACGAGCCCCGGGGCCTTCACGAACACCACCTGGTGGAGCGACGGGTCGACCGACACGGCGACGGTGAACATCTCGGCGACCTGGGTGACGGACTACGGCACCACGATCGACAGCTATCTTCTTCAGACCTACATCCACGAGACCGGCCATGCCCTGGGGCTCGGCCACCCGGGCAATTATGACGGCGCGGCCACCTACGGCGTCGACAACCTCTTTGCCAACGAAAGCTGGCAGACGACGGTCATGAGCTATTTCAGCCAGACCGACAACACCTGGGTCAACGCCAGCTTCGCCTACACGATGACGCCGATGATCGCCGACATCTACGCCGTCCATCAGCTTTACGGCACGCCGTCCAGTTTCGCCGGCGACACCGTCTGGGGCGCGGGGTCGAACGTCGGCGGCTATCTTGGCACGCTTTTCGCCCAGATGTTCAACGAGGCGCCGGCCGATGCCAGCGTCTATGCCGGCAACGACGTGGCGCTGACGATCTTCGATTCGGGCGGCACGGACACGCTGGATCTGTCGCCGGTGACGGCGTCGCAGCTCATCGACCTTGCCGGCGGGGCCGTCTCGGACGTCGGGGGGCTTGTCGGCAACCTCCTCATCGCCGTCGGCACGGTGATCGAGAACGCCGTCGGCGGGTCGGGCGCCGACACCATCCTGGGCAACGGGGCGGCGAACCGCCTCGAAGGGATGAACGGCAACGACCTTCTGAAGGGCTTCGGGGCCCGCGACACGCTTCTGGGCGGCAGGGGCAAGGACCGGATCGAGGGCGGCGGGGGCAAGGACACGCTCAAGGGCGGCAACCAGCGCGACACGCTTCTGGGCGGAAGCGGCAACGACAAGCTTCTGGGCGGCAATGGCGCCGACAACCTGAAGGGTGGCAATGGCGGCGACACGCTTCTGGGCGGCAAGGGCGCGGACAAGATGACGGGCGGCGCGGGCGCCGACACCTTCGTCTTCGACGCCGGGCGCGACACCATCAGGGACTTCAGCACGGCCGAGGACATCGTCCAGATCGACAGCGCCCTCTGGACCGGGGTCTATGACGCGGCCGGGCTGGTCACGGCCTTCGGCGGCACCACCGCCGGCGGCGACGCCTTCTTCGACTTCGGCGGCGGCAATACGCTCACCTTCACGGGCATTGCCGACCCCAACCTTCTGGTGCCCGTCATCGACATCATCTGAGGCCCCGCCCGCGCCTTCGGTCAGCGTCCCCTGCCACCGCGGCGCCGCCACCGGCGCCGGCCGGGACGCCCCCTGTTACCGGGCAGGACGGCCAGGAAGGTGCGCCACATGATCCACAGATCGAGCCCCGGCGACCGGTGCCGGCGGTAGAGAAGATCGAGCCGCGCCTTCCGCGGCACGCAGGCGCGCGCATAGATCCGGTCCGTCTCGGCCGCCGAGCGCGCCCGTGACAGAAGCCTTTCCTCGTGGCGGTGATAGACGAGCGTGGCAAGCCCCGTGATGCCCGGCCGGCAGGCAAGGACCCGGGCATAGAGATCGGGGAAACGCTCGACATATTCGCGAAGCGGCGGGCGCGGGCCGACGAAGCTCATCTCGCCCGCCAGGACGTTCAGAAGCTGCGGAATCTCGTCAAGCCGGCAGCGGCGCAGGACCCGGCCGGTCGGCGTCACGCGCGCGGCCTTCTCGGGGCCCGTGACGCCGCGGTCGGCGGCCGCCGGCCGCATGGTGCGAAACTTGCAGAGCATGAAGGGGACGCCCGGGGCGGCCATCCGCTCGGCCCTGTAGAGGACGGGCCGGCCGTCGCGGAGAAGGATGACAAGCGCAATGACGAGGGCAACCGGCAGGACGACCACGCCCACCCCAAGGGCCAGTGTCACGTCCATCGCCCGTTTCCAGGCCGGCACGGGCGGGATGCCGCGGCCGCGGGCGGCCCTCGGCACGGGCGCGCGGGCGGTCGCTTTCGGCGCGGGTTCGTGCCGGGTCATGGGGTGGTGCGCCCCGGGCGTCCGCCGCCTGCCGACGCGGGCCGCCCGTCCCGGGGCTCCGGCCCCCTGCCCGTGCCCGGCGCGCTTGTGTGGATTTCACGATTCACTGCCGGCGCCTTTCCCTTCTTCTCCTTGTTGACCGACGCGTTCGCACGCTATCCTTCACCGAGTGCCGGCGCGCTGCAACGACATTCGCGCGAGAACCAGGGGGCAGGCGACATCATGACAAACCTGACGCGGCGCGGATTCGTCGGGCTGGGCGCCATGGCGGCGCTGTCGGGCTGTGCCGCCCTGCCCCGCGGCGCGCCCGTGCAGGACGAGGTGCTGGCCTCGACCCGCGGCAAGGAGATGGGCTTTGCCGTCTACCCGGTGACGCGGGCCTTTCTGGCCGACTATGCCCGCTGGCCAAGCCCGGTGCCGCCCGGGCCCGGATGGCTCGCCCGTCGCCGCGGCCCGGCCAGCGCCGTGATCGTCGCCGGCGACCGGCTGGAACTGACCATCTGGGACAGCGAGGAAAACTCGCTTCTGACGCCGCCGGGCCAGCGCATGACGCGCATGACCGATGTCGTCGTCGCGCCCGACGGCACGATCTTCCTGCCCTACGTGGATGCGCTTCACGTCGCCGGCATGACCCCCGAGACCGCCCGCGCCGAGATCCAGAAGCGCCTGTCGGGCATCGTGCCGTCGGTGCAGGTGCAGCTTCGGCTCGTCTCGGGGCGGCGGAACTCGGTCGATCTTGTCGGCGGCGTGCGGAACCCGGGGCGCTATCCGCTCGAGGACCGCGACACGACGATCCTGAGCCTTCTGGCCCTGGGCGGCGGCGTGTCCGAGGGGCTGCGCAACCCGCAGGTGCGGCTTCTGCGCGGCGGCCGCACCTATCGCATCAGCCTGGCGCGGCTGGTCGCCGACCCGTCCCGCGACACGACCCTTCGCGGCGGCGACAAGGTGGTGATCGAGGCCGACACCCGCCACTTCCTTGCCCTGGGCGCCGCCACCCGCGAAGAGCTGATCTACTTCCCGTCCGACAGCCTGACGGCGATCGAGGCGCTTTCGCTGGCCGGGGGCATCTCGGACACGCGGGCCGACCCGCGCGG
>RFGD01000273.1 GCA_003696705.1 Alphaproteobacteria bacterium
CCGTGGCGATCAGAGCCCCTTGGAACGGTAGGACCGCGCCACGCGCTCGATCGCGACGAGGTAGGCGGCGACGCGCAGATCGTGGACGTCGCGCCTTCCGTGCCAGACCTCTCGCATCGACTGGTAGGCGCTGCGCATCGTGTCATCGAGGCCCGACCGGACAAGCTCGAGCTCTCCGGCGCCGCGCAAGTAGCGATCCTTGAAATCCGGCGAAAGCTGCCATCCGCGGTCGGCCGACAGGCGTTCGAGTTCGCTGATGAGAAGGGCGTGGCGCGCCTCTTCCTGTCGGCGCTGAAGACGGCCGAAACGCATGTGGGTCAGGTTCTTCACCCACTCGAAATAGGACACCGTCACACCGCCGGCATTGGCGTAGAGATCGGGAATGATGACGATGCCACGCTTGCACAGGATCTCGTCCGCGCCGGCGGTGATGGGGCCGTTTGCGGCCTCGATGATGAGCGGCGCACGGATCGCATGGGCATTGCCCATGTTGATGACGCCTTCGAGCGCAGCCGGAATCAGGATGTCGCATTCCGCCTCGAGGACCGAAGCGCCGTCGGCGATGAACTCGCCCTCCGGGCAGCCGCGCACACCCCCGGTCTCGACGATCCAGTCACGGACGCACTGGACGTTCATCCCCTTCGGATTCCAGAGCGCGCCGTCGCGTTCGATGATGCCGACGATGCTTGCGCCGTCTTCGGTCGACAGGAAATGGGCGGCGTGAAAGCCCACGTTGCCAAGGCCCTGGACGACGATGCGCTTGCCCTCGAGCGTTCCGGACAGCCGCGCGATGGCGACATCCTCGGGGTGGCGGAAGAACTCCTGCAAGGCGTACTGGATACCGCGTCCGGTGGCCTCGACCCGGCCCTTGATCCCGCCCATCTCGAGCGGTTTTCCGGTCACGCAGGCCACCGCATTGATGTCGGTCGTGTGCATGCGCGCATACTGGTCGGCCATCCAGGCCATCTCTCGCTCGCCGGTTCCCATGTCAGGCGCCGGCACGTTCTGCGAAGGATTGATGAGGTCGCGCTTGATGAGTTCGTATGCAAAGCGGCGCGTGATCTGTTCGAGCTCGTGCTCGTCATAGGCGCGGGGATCGATGCAGAGCCCGCCCTTGGAGCCGCCGAACGGCGCCTCGACGAGGGCGCATTTGTAGGTCATCAGGGCGGCCAGCGCCTCGACCTCGTCCTGGTTGACCACGGGGGCGAAGCGGATGCCGCCCTTCACGGGTTCCTTGTGTTCGGAATGCACCGACCGGTAGCCGACGAAGGTGTGCATTCGGCCGCGGAGACGGACGCCGAAGCGAACGATATAGGTGGCGTTGCAGACCCGGATCTTCTCCTCGAGCCCCGGCGGCAGGTCGAGAAGCGCCGCCGCCCGGTTGAACATGAGATCGACGGATTGTCGAAAGCTTGGTTCGGTCGCGATGTCCATGGGTCCTGTCCTGTCCTGTTCGCTCTTGTCCCGCTGCGGCGAGACGTCGCACTCGGGCCTGACGCTATCGCCGCGGGAAGGAACTGTCCATTGCGCGCGTGCGCTGTTCTCGAATCGTTGAAGACGGATCACGGCGCCCTCCTTGTGGACAATGGCGACCGGACTGCGGAACCGGCCGCAAAACGGAAACGGCCACCGTGCCGTCGCAGGCTGAAAAGTCGTGAATTTGCAGTGAATTGGGCGCGGCGCGTCGAAATTGTCCGAATTTCGCCAGATTTCGGGGGCACAACATCCGACGGTGCATTGTGCGCCGTTCAGACCGGAGACGTCCGGACAAGGGATGGTGAAAATGGTTGGATTCGCGAGGTGCCTTCGGGGAGCTTCAGGCGCGTGGCGTCGCGCCCGTGGGTTTGCGCGGGACGAGGGCGGTTCGCTTCTCATCTTCGCGCTGGTGATCTTCACGTTGATGCTGGTGGCGTCGGGCATGGCCATCGACTTCATGCGTTTCGAGAACACGCGAACCCGCCTTCAGGCCACGATCGACAGATCGATCCTTGCCGCGGCCGCGATCGAACAGCCGCTGGTGCCCGAAGACGTCGTGCGCGACTACTTCGCGAAGTCGGGGCTCAAGGGCTATGACCTTCAGGTCCTGACCGACGAGGGGCTCAACTATCGGACGGTGACGGCCGGCGCGACGACGACGCAGTCGAACTATTTCCTGAAGCTGATCGGCATCGACACCCTTTCGGTGCCCGCCGTTGGCCAGGCGGACGAGCGCGTGAACGAGGTCGAGATCTCGCTGGTGCTCGACGTCTCGGGGTCGATGGGCTGGAACAACAAGCTGAGAAATCTCAAGACCGCGGCCAAACAGTTCATCGACGTGGTCCTGACGGCAGACAACGAGGACAAGGTTTCCGTGTCCATCGTGCCCTTCTCGACGCAGGTCACGGCGGGCTCGAAGATCCTTTCGCATTACAACGTCTCGAAAGAGCATCTTGCCTCGCATTGCGTCGACTTCTCGTCGACGGACTTCTCGACGACGGCGATTCCCGTCACGAAGTCGCTGCAGCGCACGGCGCATTTCGATCCGTTCACCTACAGCGCCCTGCCGATCTCGGCGCCCGTCTGTCCGACGGATGCAAGCCGAGAGATCCTTGCCTTTTCGCAGGACGCCGTCGCCCTGAAGAAGAAGATCGACAGCTTCAGCGCCTACGGCAACACCTCGATCGACATCGGCATGAAGTGGGGCGCCGCGCTTCTTGACCCCTCGGCGCAGCCGGTGGTCTCGGCGCTTGTGGCCTCGGGCGACGTCGACCCGAGCTTCGACGGCCGGCCGCTCGCCTTCACCGACCCCGACGTGCTCAAGGTCGCGGTGGTCATGACCGACGGTGCGCACACCACTCAGTACATGATGAACAAGGGCTACTACGGCGGGCAGTCCGACGTCTGGTTCGACAGCGCCTCGAAGCGCTTCTCGATCTGGTCGGCGTCGAAGAAGATGTACTGGGTCCCCGATCGGCTCTACTCGCTCCACGGCTCGTGGAGTTCGAAGCCCTACGGCAAGAACCCCTACCAGATGAGCTACCCCGAGCTCTGGAGCAAGGTCTCGGTGCCCTATCATGCCTA
>RFGD01000274.1 GCA_003696705.1 Alphaproteobacteria bacterium
CCAGTTCACCAACCTCAAGGCGCAGGCCCGCGCCCTCGGGCTCGAAGAGCGCTGGCACGACGTGGCGAAGGCCTATGCCGAGGTCAACCGCATGTTCGGCGACATCGTCAAGGTCACGCCGTCCTCGAAGGTCGTGGGCGACATGGCGCTGATGATGGTGGCCCAGGGCCTGTCTCCCGAGGACATCGAGAACCCCGAGGTCGAGGTCGCCTTCCCCGAATCGGTCGTCGACATGATGCGCGGCAACCTCGGCCAGCCGCCGGGCGGGTGGCCGAAGGCGCTGCAGAAGAAGATCCTGAAGGGCGAAGAGCCCATCACCGTGCGGCCGGGGTCGCTCTTGCCGCCGCTCGACATCGAGGCCACGCGGGCCGAGCTGTCGCGCGAGCTCGAGGGGTTCAAGGTCGATGACGAGGATCTGGCCGGCTACCTCATGTATCCCAAGGTCTTCCTTGACTACATGGGCCGCCACCGCGACTACGGCCCCGTGCGGACGCTGCCCACGCCGACCTTCTTCTACGGCATGGAGCCCGGCGACGAAATCGAGGTCGAGATCGACCCGGGCAAGGTCCTGGTCATCCGGCTTCAGGCCGTCGGCGAGACGAACGAGGCCGGCGAGGTCAAGGTCTTCTTCGAACTGAACGGCCAGCCGCGGGTGATCCGCGTGCCCAACCGGCGGGTCGCGGCCTCGATTCCGTCGCGGCCCAAGGCCAATGACGGGGATCCGAACCACATCGGCGCCCCGATGCCCGGGGTCGTGACCACCGTTGCCGTCGAGGTCGGCCAGCACGTCCATCAGGGCGATCTTCTGGTCACGATCGAGGCGATGAAGATGGAGACCGGCCTTCACGCCGAACGCGATGCGACCGTGAAGGCGGTTCATGTGACCGCCGGCCAGCAGGTCGACGCCAAGGACCTCCTGATCGAGCTGGGCGACTGAGAGAGGGGCGCGCGATGGGGATCGAGGCCGCCCCGAAGGTTCTGGTGTTCACCGACCTGCACGTGACCCGCGCGGGGCGGAAGATCGTCGGCCTCGACCCGGCCGAGCGCTTCCGGCAGGCATTCGCCCATGCGCTGGCGAACCATCCCGACGCGGCCCATGTCGTCATTACCGGCGATCTGGCCCACACCGGCGCCGAAGAGGAATATCGTCGTCTTGCCGAGATCCTCGACGGCGCGCCGGTGCCGGTCACGCTTCTGCCGGGGAACCACGACCGGCGCGAGGTGCTGTGGTCCGTCTTCCCCGATGCTC
>RFGD01000275.1 GCA_003696705.1 Alphaproteobacteria bacterium
ACCGCGTCGATCCATTCACCGAAGCGCGGATGGAGCGCACCACGCCCGCCACGTCGCGCCGCATGTGCGCATCCGTCTATCTCCCCGGCCGCTCACGAGCCCTTGTATTCGGCGACTCCGGCGACGCAGCGGTTCGGCGCCTTGAAACCGGTATCGATCATGCCGACGATCTCGCCGGACTCGAGGTCGACTTTCGCGATCGTGCCTTCCCAGATGTTGCTGACCAGGCAGAAACGCGGATCGCCACAGATCTCGATGTCGGACCAGCCATAGGTCTCCAGCGGATAGCTGTTGAGCACGCGGCCTTCCTCGTCGAGCATCTCCATTAAATCGCCGCGCGTGATCAGCAGGCGTCCGTCCGGCAGGTATTTCACCGCGATGACCCAGACTTTGTCGAACAAGTTGTCGCCGGGGTAGGTGACCAGGTCGGGCATCTGCCGGTCGTTGATCACGTCGTAGCGCATGATGCGCTTGCCGGTCTCGGTGGCGTAGGTGATGAACTCGCCGCTGGGGTGCAGGCTGGAATGCGTGACCCCCTTGAAGCCGGTCATCTCCGGCGCGGTCTCGGTCTCGAAGATCTTCACGAGGTTCCAGTCCGGATCGTACTTGTAGATGTAGCCGAAGCCGAGGACGCCCTCGCCGGGAATCACCGGGAACTTGATGGTCGTGCGCCGGGCGATCTCGTTGTCCGGCTTCTTCTCCGCCTTCATGTGCTCGCCGAGGTACACGTTGCCCTCGCGGTCGAAGCTCGCGCTGCGATAGGCCCGCGGCAGGAACCTGTCGCTCAACGGCAGCTGCCGTCCGGTCTTCGGATCGACGTGAATCACGGCGAAATCGTTGAAGGCCCAGAGCCGGCCCTCATTGTCGAACTCCAGGCCGCCGACGAAATGCTCGCCACCCTCGGTCCAGAGCTCGCCCTTGAAATTCATGTCCTTGTCGTATTGCCAGATGCGACCCTCGCCGGCGTGGTCGTCGTCCGGGTTGTTCAGCAGCGTGCAGCCGATGAAGATGTCACCGGGCTCGAAGGGTTGCATCGTCGATTCGCGGCTCATGCCTGCGCTTCTCCTGTGTTCACTCGGCGGCCGCCTCGCGCCTTGCAAGCGCGGCCTCGATCGCCGCTTCCATCCAGGCGACGTATTTCGGATTCTCGGACAGCCCCCGGTCGGCGAATACGTAGTCCAGGCCGCGCAGATCCTGCCGGATGTGGGTCTGCACGCCATGGCTGGCCGCCGCCAGTGCGACGACGATCGGGGTCAGGCCACGCTCATTGGCTTCTTTCACCCAGCCCCGCAGCTTGCGGACATTCGATTCGCGGATCGGCCGGATCGCGTCGTCCTGCAGGTTGATGATCCTGACGTCCGCGAATTCGCCGCGCGCCCGGATACGCTCGGCGTGCGCGCTGATGATCTCGAGATCCGGCCCGTTGTCGGCGATATCCTCCGGCCCATGAGCAACGATGATCAGCATTTCCTTCGTCGGATCCTTGCTGGCCGCCATCGCGTGCTCATAGAGGATCTCAGTGATCAGCGGGTGCGCGCCGAAGTGCTCGGTCATGACGAATTCGACCGGCGCCTTGATTTTCGGCACTTCGAGGTAGCTGGCCGGCGTGTCGTCGATATCGAAGATGTATTTCCATTGGCGGGTCAGCGAGTTGTAGTCGGTGGTCGTGCCGCTGGGCACCAGCACGATGGTCTTCGCGCCGTGTGCGATCAGGTCGTCGACCGCCGACTGCAGGTGCGCTGACTGCATCATCGCCATGCCGAAGCCGATCGCCGTCGGCCAGCGTTCGGCGATCGG
>RFGD01000276.1 GCA_003696705.1 Alphaproteobacteria bacterium
ACGACTGGATCGACGGTGGCGCCGGCTGCGACTATGTGAACGGCGGCGCCGGCAACGACACGCTTCTGGGCGGCACCGACATCGACGTGGTCGTGGGCGGCGACGGCAACGACACCATCTTCGGTGACGACGCCGACGGCAATCCGGCGAACGGCGATGCCGGCGACTTCCTGTTCGGCGGGGCCGGAAACGACTGCATGGACGGTGAAGGCGGCAACGACTGCATGCTGGGCGGCACCGGCAACGACACCATGTATGGCGGCACCGGCGACGACCGCATGGGCGGTGGCGACGGCGACGACCGCATGGCCGGCGAATGGGGCCATGACCTTCTGATCGGCGGCGCCGGCAACGACGAGATGTACGGCGACGTGCGCCAGGGTCAGGGCGTCAACCTCGACTTCGGCAATGATGCCGTTCTCGGCGGCGACGACTGCATGTTCGGGGGCACCGGCCGCGACATCATGGACGGCCAGGGCGGCAACGACCACATGTTCGGCGAGGCCGACGACGACCTGATGCAGGGCGGCCGTGGCCGCGACCTCATGGACGGCGGGGCCGGCTTCGACACGATCGCCGGTGACGGCGGCATGGACCGGATCCGCGGTGGCTCGGGCAACGACGTCATCCTGGGTGGCGCCGGCGCCGACATCCTGTGGGGCGACCACGCGGCGCAATCGGACGTGTACTGGGGCTGCGGCTATCCGGGAGACGTGATGACGGCCACTGCGGCCAACGGCTCGCACGGCGGGCTTGACGGCACCATCGCCGAACTGCCGCCGCTCCATATCGGGAAGCTGATGGGCCAGTGCCCCGAACAGTACGAGCCGGTGGCCGACGAGGGCCCGGCCGGCCGCGACATCATCCGCGGCGGCGGTGGCAACGACTGGGCCTTCGGGGAAGGCGGCAACGACCGCATCTTCGGCCAGAAGGGCGACGACACGCTCTTTGGTGGTTCGGGTCGCGATGTCGTCCGTGGCGGCAAGGGCGATGACGACGTCTCGGGCAACAGCGGCAACGACTGCCTCTATGGCGACTCCGGAAATGACAACATCTACGGCGGCGCCGGCGACGACAAGGCCTCTGGCGGCACCGGCAACGACTACATCGAGGGCAACGACGGTAACGACACCCTCCACGGCGACTCGGGCAACGACTGGCTGAAGGGCGGCACCGGCGACGATGCGCTCTACGGCGATGAAGGCGACGACAAGCTCGAGGGCGAGGACGGCAACGACACCATGGACGGTGGCTCGGGCCATGACGCCATGTATGGCGGCGCCGGGATGGACAACATGCAGGGCGGCACGGGTCGCGACTGCATGCATGGTGGCGACGACAACGACACCATGGATGGCGGCGACCACGCTGACGTCGTCCTCGGCGAAGCCGGCGATGACCACGTCATGGGCGGCGGCGGCAACGACTATGTCGATGGCGGCACCGGCAATGACGTCGTCGACGGTGGCGACCGCGCCGACATCATCCACGGTGGCGAGGGCGATGACACCCTGATCGGTGGCACCGGCAAGGACATCTTCGCTTTCATCCTCAACTACGATGGGTCGACCTTCACCTCGACCGAGGGGTCGGACGTGATCCAGGACTTCGACCTGGATCAGGAGCACGATGTCCTGACCTTCATCGTCAACCTGATGGATGGTGCTGTCGGCATGACGGCCGAGCAGGTCTTCGCCGCACTCGACGCGGTGGCGACGGTCACCGACAACGGCATGGACACCAACATCGCCGTTGGCGGCATGGACGTCACGGTCCTTGGCCTGACCGCGCCCGAGTCGATGAACGGCTTCACGTCGCTGGGCCATGACGCCATCCCGATGGGTGGGGTCGGCATCAACGCCGTGAGCTCGGGCAACACCGGTGGGCTCTACGAGGCGGTCGACGTCGTGACCGACTTCGACCTCAACAGCCTCGTTCCCTGCTGAGAGTCGGCACGAAGGCGCCCGTCCCCTGGTCCTGTCAGGGGGCGGGCACCTTCCAGTCCTGGCTCGAGACGCTTGGAACTGGTCCCCCGGCCATGACGAACGACTTGGGCCAGGGCGCCGTTCTCGGGGTCATTTCATCAACTAGCGTGTGTCCGGGGGGTCACTATGGTGAAAACAAGGAAAGTTCTTGACGGTCAACGCGGCCTGATCCTGGCGATCTTCGCCGCGAGTTTCTTCGTCAATCTCCTGATCCTGACGGCGCCGCTCTACATGCTGCAGCTGTTCAGCCGAGTCATGAGTTCCGGGAGTATTCCCACGCTGGTCGCGCTCACCACGGGTGCGGCCATCGCGCTTTTCTTCCTGTTCGTCTTCGACACCCTGCGTCAGCGTCTGGTGGCACGGCTGGGCACGCGCATCGAGGCGCGCCTTGGCCCGAACGTCCTGCGCGGGCTCATCCGTGCGCGCACCCCCGAAGAGGGGCTGGACGGCCATCCCGTGCGCGATCTGGCGACGCTGCGCGGCTTCGTCACGAGCCCCGTCCTGATCGCCATGCTGGATGCGCCCTTTGCGCTGGCCTTTCTGGTGGTGATCTACCTCATGCACCCGATCCTGGGGCTGGTGGCGACGGTGGGGCTTCTTGTCCTTCTGGGCCTTGGCATCCTGTCCGAGGCCATGGGCCGCGGCCCCACCCGAGAGGCCGACGAGGCCGCCGAGAAGGCCAACGCGACCGTCAACGAGATCCTGCGCAACAACGACATCGTGAAGGCCATGGGCAAGGGGCCGGCCTCGATCGACCGCTGGAAGATGCAGTCCTTCGCGGCGCTTCTGTTCGGCACCCAGGCCACCGACCGGGTGGCGACCATGGCCTCGCTGGCCAAGGCCGTGCGCATGGCGCTTCAGATCGCGGTCCTGTGCGCGGGCGTGGTCCTTGTGATCCGCGGCCATGTCTCGCCCGGCGTGATGATCGCCGGCTCGATCCTTCTGGCCCGCGCCGCCGCGCCGGTCGAACAGTCGATCGCCGGGTGGAAGGGGCTCATGCAGGCGCGGGGGGCGGTGAAGCGGCTCAACACGCTTCTGGCCCGCGTTTCCGACGGCGATCCGCCCATGGAACTTCCCGAACCGGCGGGCCATCTGTCGGTCGAGAACGCCACCGTCATCCTGCCCGGCATCCAGAACCCGCTTCTGTTCGACGTCAGCTTCGCGCTCGAACCCGGCCAGTCGGTGGGCATCATCGGCCCCTCGGGGGCGGGCAAGACGACGCTGGCGCGGGCGCTTGTCGGGCTTGTCGATCTGGCGCGGGGGCACGTGCGCCTTGACGGTGCCGCGCTGACCGACTGGCCCGAGGATCAGCTTGGCCGCTACGTCGGCTACCTGCCGCAGCGGGTCGAGCTGTTCGAGGGCACCATCGCCGAGAACATCGCCATGATGGACCCCTATGCGCGCCCGTCCGACATCGTGGCGGCCGCCAAGCTGGCCGAGGTGCACGACCTGATCCTGAAGCGGCCGGGCGGCTACAACGCGCCGGTCGGGCCCATGGGCAGCTACCTGTCGGCCGGCCAGCGCCAGCGCATCGGGCTTGCGCGCGCCTTCTTCGGCGAGCGGCGGCTCATCGTCCTTGACGAGCCCAATGCCAACCTCGACCCCGAGGGGGAAGAGGCGCTGGCCCGCGCCGTCGAGCGCGTCACCCGGCGGGGCGCCGTCGTGGTCATCGTCACGCATCGCATGAACATCCTGCGCCGCGTCAGCCACGTGGCGCTCATGAAGGACGGGCAGCTTCACCGCTTCGGCCCGTCCCGCGACATCCTGAACGAGGTTCTTGGCGCCATGGGGGCACAGGGTGCCGATCCCGCGAAGGTGGCGCAGCTTCGCCGGCCCGGGTCCGACGCCCCGCGGGCGGCCATTTCCGGGGGGAAAGGCTGATGACGGGAACCGAGATCATCAAGACGCCGGACAAGGTCCCGGCACGACAGGAGAAACGCTCGACCGCGGTGGCGGGCTTCACCGACACGATGCCGCGGGTCAACATGCCGGTGACGCCGCCGACGCGGGTGAACCGGCTGGTCCTCTGGCTTCTGGTCCTGGGCATCGCGCTTTTCGGGGGCCTTGGCACCTGGGCCTTCGTGACGCCGATCACCAGCGCCATCGTCGCCCAAGGGCAGTTCAAGGTCGACGGCGACCGCCTGGTCGTCCAGCACCGCGAGGGCGGGATCGTGCGCCGGATCGCGGTGCGCGAAGGCGATGTCGTGGAAGAGGGCGAGCCGCTCATCTGGCTCGACGACACGCAGGTGGCCGCGCAGCTCGGCATCGCGCGAAGCCAGCTGGCGGCGACTCTGGCCCGCGCCGCCCGCCTCGACGCCGAGGCCCAGGGCAAGGACGACCTGACCGTGCCGGCCGAACTTCAGGCGCTCATCGACGAGGATCCCTCGCTGGCCGATCTGGTGGAGGCCGAGCGGGGGGCGCTGAAGGCCAACGCCCGGCTTCTTGCCAGCCAGATCGAGGTGGTCCAGAACCGCATCGCGCAGCTTGACGAGCAGCTTTCGGGCCTCGACGCCCGCCACCGCTCGCAATCGCGCCAGCTGGCCATCGCGAACGAGGATCTGGCGACGCAGGAAGCCCTTGTGGCCAAGGGGCTGACGACCAAGGCGCGGCTTCTGAGCGCGCGTCAGGCCGTCGTCCGGCTCGAGGGCGATCTGTCCGAGACCGACAGCCGCCGCGACGCGCTTCTCGAACAGAAGGCCGAGATGCGCGAGCGCATCATCCAGCTTCGCCGCGCGCGCCTGCAAGAGGTGCTGGCCGAGCGTCAGGACGTTCAGGCGGCCATCTTCTCGGGCCGCGAACGGCTGCAGTCGATGCGCGACTTCGCCGCGCGCCACGTCATTCGCGCGCCGCGCGCGGGGCGGGTCGTCGGGCTCAAGGTCAACACCATCGGCGAGGTCATCGCGCCGGGGCAGGAGCTTCTCGAACTGGTGCCGGCGGACGCCGTCTATGTCATCGAGGCCCGCGTCTCGCCCAAGGACATCGACGACGTCATCCCGTCGGGCCCGGCCCGGGTGCGGCTTCTGGCCTACAACTTCCGCACCACGCCCGTGATCCGCGGCCGCGTCGTCCACGTCTCGGCCGACGCCTTCACGGATGCGGCGACGGGAAGGCCCTATTTCCTCGTCAAGGTGCTGGTCCCCGAAGAGGAGCTGGCGGCGATCCCGAACGCGCGGCCCGTGCCGGGGATGCCCGCGCAGGTCATGCTCGAGACCGGAGAGCATACCGTGGCCGACTATATCCTCGACCCGGTGCTCGTCTCGGTCGAGACGGCGATGCGCGAACACTAGGACAGCCTGGGGGGAAGCCGTGGCGGGACGCCGCGGCGGGCGCGGGGGCCCCGGCGGACGGCTGGGGCCCCCGGCCTGTCCGGGGCAGGGCGGGCGCAAGGGTCGCCCTGGGCGGGCGGCCGCGCGGGTGGCCCCGGGCCCGCGCTTCGGCGTAGACTTGGCCCATGCCGCCCGCACGAGGGGCGCAACGGTGACGGAAGCGGGGACGCGAACGGGGACGCGACGGGGACACCGGGACGGGATCGGGCAACGGGGCCGGAGATGACCAGAGACGACGGAAGGGCGGACCCGGCGCGGCCGGGGTCCGGGGCGGCCGGCGAAGGCGCCGCCGAGGGGCGCGCGGGGCCGGGGTCCGGGGCGCGGGGCGTCCTTGGCC
>RFGD01000277.1 GCA_003696705.1 Alphaproteobacteria bacterium
AGCGAGGTATAGAACGCCTCGTCGTCCATGAGCTCGACGTAGTTGCCGGCCCCGACCCAGGTCTTCTCGCCCAGCCCGTCCCAGTCGTAGAGCGACAGCTCGAAGGACTGGAAGATCGGCAGGATCACGTAGACGAGAAACAGAATGACCCCCGGCGCCAGGAACACAAACGGCGCCAGCCGGCGTTGGTCGAGGCGCGGCCGGGGCCGGGCCGGGGTCGGGCGGGTGGCGGTCTGGGTCATGCTCATGGCCAGGGACCTTTCATGAGACCTTTCGTGGGACCTTTCGCGGGGCGCGTCGTCATGGCTGTGCCGTCACGGGGCCGCGTCACGGGGCGCGTCAGAAGGCGCGTCGGGGGCGGTGCCGTCACGGGATCGGCGGCGCGGCCCGTCTTGCGGCTTCCGGGTGCGTGCCGGGCGGGTGGCCCGAGGGTCCCGCCCGTCCGGCCCCCGACACCGGAACCCGGGGCGCGCTAGCCTTGCCGGGCCGGCGCCAGGGCTCGGACCCGCGGTTCGGATCCGGGGCGCGCGACGCGGGCGGCGGGACCGCCCACGCGCCCCGGCCCGGGGTCACTTGTAGACGCGCTGGCGCACCTTCTCGAGCCGCTGAAGGATGGCGTCCAGCCGCTCGGGCTTGACCATGAACTCCTGGAAGCCTTCCATGCCGGCCTTCGCCATCTCGGCCGGGGCGTCGCGGTCGAAGAACTGGGCAATGCCGCCCTTGGTGTTGGCCAGCATCTCGTAGCCTTCACGCAGGAACTTGTCGTCGGCGATCTTGGCGCCCTTGGCGATGGGCAGCTGGCCCAGCGTGGCGTTGATCTTGGTCTGCACGTCCGGCCGGCCGAGGAAGGCAAGGAACTTCTTGGCGTCCTCGGGGTTCTTGGCGTTCGCGGCCAGGTGGATCGTGTCGGTCGGCGCCTCTTCGGCCAGCGGCACCGACGGGTCGATCACCGGGAACTGGAAGAAGTCGAGCTGGTCGTCGGTCAGCCCGGCCTCGCGCAGCGGCGCGACGGCGAAGTTGCCCATGACATACATCGCGGCCTCGCCCTTGACCATCGGGGCAAGCGCTTCCTGCCACGAATAGGAGGTGTGGTTGTCGATGAAGAACCCGGCGTCGAGCATTTCCTTCCAGTGCTCGAACACCTTGCGCACGCGCGGGTCGGTCCATTCGACCTTGCCCTGGGTCAGCGCCATGTGGAAGTCATAGCCGTTGGTGCGCAGATCGAGGTAGTCGAACACGCCGGCGGCCGTCCACAGATACTTGGTGCCGATGGTGATCGGCGTGATGCCGTTCTCCTTCAGCTTCTTGCCGGCGGCCATGAACTCTTCCCAGGTCTTCGGCTCGGACAGGCCCAGCTTGTCGAAGATGTCCTTCCGGTAGTAGACGCCCCACTGGTAGTAGGTATAGGGCACGCCCCACTTGTGGCCGTCGATGGTCATCGAGGCCGCGGCGGGGGCCAGGATCTCGTCGAAATTGTTCTCGGCCCAGACGTCGTCGACCGGCGCGAACAGGCCCGCCTTCACGTAGGGCAGCATGCGGTTGCCGGCATACCAGTTGGCAAGGTCGGGCGCGTCGGCCGTCAGGAAGTTGCGGATCGAGGTCTTGTAGCCTTCGTGATCGAACAGGTTCCACTTGACCTTGATGTCGGGGTGCTCGGCCTCGAAGTCGGCGATGAGCTCTTCGAAGGCCTTCTTCGGCGCCGGGTCCGACGTGTCGGTATTGATGACGATCGTGCCGGCCATCGCCGACCCGCCGAGAAGCGCCGCGGCTGCCGCCGCCATCGCCCCAATGCGTGCGAAATGGAACATCTGGTCCTCCCTGGTGGTTCCAAATAGTGAAACTGAGTTTTGGATATTGAAAACTATCCGGCGATCGGGGTAGGTTGTCAACACCGTTTCCGCCCCGCGGCCCGTCGGCGGCCCATCGGCGCCCCAGGGCCGGGCGCATTACCCGGCGGGGGCGGGCAGGGACGGGCTCGGACGGGGTCCGGACCGGCGGGTTCGGGCCGGGGAGGAGAGAGGATGCGCGACCAGAAGGACCAGAAGGCCCGGCAAGACCGGCGCGGCGACGCGACGGCCTTGGCCGCCCGGCCCCCGGCGCGGGGCGGCGACGGCACGGTGGGCAAGGCGCTGGCCGTTCTCGACCTCGTCGCCACCCGCGGCCGTCCGGCCCGCTTTTCCGAACTTCTGGCCGATTCGCCCTTCCCGAAGGCGACGCTCTATCGGCTTCTGCAGACGCTCGTGAGCCAGGGCATGCTTGCCTATGACGAGGCGCAGCAGACCTATCAGGCGGGGCTTCGCCTGGTGCGGCTGGCCCATGCCGCCTGGGCGCAGTCGTCGCTGGCGCCCGTGGCCCGGCCGCATCTGGACCGGCTGTCGGCCGATCTGGCCGAGACGATCCACCTTGCCCAGCTCGACAACGGCCAGGTCCTTTACGTCGACAAGCTGAACGCGGCCGAACCCGTGCCCATGTTCAGCCAGGCCGGCAAGGTCGGTCCCGCCTATTGCACCGGCGTCGGCAAGGCGATGCTGGCCTTCCTGGCGCCTGCCGAGCTTGACGCGGCGCTGGCCCGTCAGGCCTTCCACCGCTTCACCCCGGCGACGATCACCGATGCCGCCGCCCTGCGCGAGGAGCTTTGCGCCATCCGCGCCGCCGGCCACGCCTTCGACCGCGAAGAGCACGAACCGGGCATCCACTGCGTCGCCGTGCCCATCCTGTCGTCCTCGGGGCGGGTCCTGGGGGCGCTGTCGGTCACCGGCACCACCGCGCGGTCGACCCTGGACGAGCTGGCCGGCCACCTGCCGCGGCTCAAGGCCGCCGCCGCCGCCATCGCCGCCGAGGCCGAGAGCTGGCGCTTCCCCGAGGATGCCCGACAACCGGCCGCCGAATGAGCCCGGCCCGTCACGACCATGCCGCCGCCCGGACCCTGCCGGCGGCCCGAGAAAGGAGCGAAAGCTGATGTCCGGAGTTGCCCTGAAACGCGTCGTCAAGCGCTATGGCCCCGTCGAGGTCATCCACGGCGTGGACCTTGACATCGAGGATGGCGAGTTCGTCGTCTTCGTCGGCCCGTCGGGTTGCGGCAAGTCCACGCTCTTGCGCATGATCGCCGGCCTCGAGGAGACCACCGCCGGCACCATCGAGATCGGCGGGCGCGACGTCACCGCCGAGGACCCGGCCCGGCGCGGCGTCGCCATGGTCTTCCAGACCTACGCGCTTTATCCGCACATGACGGTCGAGGAGAACATGGGCTTCGGGCTGCGCATGAACGGCGTGCCCAGGGATGTCATCCACCAGAAGGTCGCCGAAGCGGCGCGCATCCTGAAGCTTGAACCCTACCTGAAGCGCAAGCCCAAGGCGCTGTCGGGCGGCCAGCGCCAGCGGGTCGCCATCGGCCGGGCCATCGTCCGCGGCCCCGAGGTGTTCCTGTTCGACGAACCGCTGTCGAACCTCGACGCCGAGCTGCGCGTCGAGATGCGCGTCGAGATCGCCCGGCTGCACAAGGAGATCGGGGCGACCATGGTCTATGTCACCCACGACCAGGTCGAGGCCATGACGCTGGCCGACAAGATCGTCGTCCTGAACGCCGGCAACATCGAGCAGGTGGGCGCGCCCATGGACCTTTACGACGACCCCGACAACAAGTTCGTGGCGGGGTTCATCGGCTCTCCTTCAATGAATTTCGTCGCCGCGCGCCCGGCCGAGGGCGGCGTCCTGGCCCCGGCGCTGTCGCCGGCGCCGCTTCCCTCGGGGGTCGCGCTTCCGGGCGGGGAGGCGGCGCTCGAGGTCGGGGTGCGGCCCCAGCATCTGGCCCTTGACCCGGCGGGCGACACCCACCGCGTCGAGCTGACCGAGGCGCTTGGCGGCGTCTCCTACGTCCATGTCACCGCGCCGACGGGCGAGCGGCTGATCGTCGAGACGCGCGACCGCGTGCCCCTGGCCGAGGGCGCGACCGTCGGCCTTCGCCTGTCGCCCGAGCACGCCTTCGTCTTCGACGCCGCCGGCAAGCGCCTGCGCTGAGCGCGGCAGGGCTTCTGGCCCGGCCGGGGTGTCGGGGCAGGGGGGTCGGGCGTGGCCCCGGCGGCTCAGAACGGGTCGATGAGCCCGTCGAGAAGCTGCGGGTCGCCAAGCCCCTCGATGACCAGCCGCCCGGCGTCGAAGTCGAGCACCACCCCGGCCGCCGTCGCATGGGCCGTCGCGGCCAGGTCGAAGGCGCCGCCCCCCCAGAGCGCCGCGTCGAGCGCAAGCCGGTCGACAGCCGGGTCGAAGTCGGTGATGCGGTCGCGGCCGGCGTCGAAGACGAAGGTGTCGGCGCCGGCGCCGCCGGTCAGGATGTCGTTGCCCGCGCCGCCCGAAAGCCGGTCGTCGCCGCCGCCGCCGGCAAGCGTGTCGGCCCCGTTCCCGCCCGACAGCCTGTCCGCGCCGCCGCCGCCGTCGAGCGCGTCGGCGCCCCTGCCGCCGGCAAGCGTGTCGGCGCCGGCGCCCCCGGTCAGGACATCGTTGCCGCCCCCGCCCGAAAGCCGGTCGCGACCCTCGCCGCCGGTCAGGGCGTCGGCCCCGCTGCCGCCCGAAAGCCGGTCGCGGCCCGCGCCGCCCGCGATCTCGTCGGCGCCGCCGCCGCCGGAAAGCCGGTCCGCCCCGTCGCCGCCGCGAAGCCGGTCGGCCCCGCCCCGGCCCGAAAGCCGGTCGTTGCCCGTCCCGCCGGCCAGAAGCTCGGGCAGCGCGGTGCCGGTCAGCGTGTCGGCCGCCGCCGTGCCGTCGAGGATGGGGCCCGTCCAGGCCTGGTCCGCCGAGCGGTGGTGAAGCGCCGTCTCGACACCCAGCCCGGCCGCCGTCACCGGGCGGCCGTCCAGCGTCTCGATGCGCGTGACCTCGTCTTTCCAGCGAACGAGGGCGCCGGTCGCCGTCGCCTCGATGCTCAGCGCGGCGGGGTCGTAGAACATCGGCAGGTCCGAGAGGTCGAGCCGGTCGCGGCCGATCTCGAAATCGGTGATGCGGTCCTCGGCCCCGTCGGCGGCAAGGACGAAGAGATCGGCCCCCGGCCCGCCCGACAGCCTGTCGGCCCCGGCGCCGTCGCGAAGGATGTCGTCGCCCGCCCCGCCCGAGAGCACGTCGTCGCCGGCGCCGCCCGAAAGGACATCGGCCCCGTCCGTGCCGCTCAGCGTGTCGGCCGCGCCGCCGCCCGTCAGGACCTGTCCGGCCGGGCCGGGGTCGAAGACATGGGTCGTGACGCCGCCTTGCGTTTCCGAGGCCGTGGCGACGACCAGCCTTCCGTCCCGCACCGCCGCCGCCACGGCCGAGACGTCGGCGCGCCCGCCGGCCTCGGGCGGCAGCGTCATGGCGTGGACGATGCGCCCGCCGGGCAGGACCTCGAGCACGGTGACGCCGCCGTCGCCGCCCCCGGCCACGAGAAAGCCCCGCCCGTTCACGGTCGCTGCGGCCAGGCCCTGAAGCGCGCCGAAGCGGGTGGCGAGCGTGTCGGCCACCTGATCGGTCAGGACAAGCCCGCCGTCGGCAAGGACGCGAAAGAGCGCGACCGAGCCCGTCAGGGGATCGCCGGCGGCCAGGAAGGCGGCCCCGGAAAGGTCGAGGGTGGCAAGCTCGGTCACGCGGCCGAGCCCGATGCCGTCCGCCGCGCCCGCCGAGCCCACCGCCGCGAGCTTGCCCGTGCCCGAGAGCGAGAGCGCGGCGATCCCGGCCTCGGCCGCCGAAGCGGCGAAGATCCAGCGCCGGCCGCCGGCCTCGGCCGCGGCAAGGTCGCTGATGCCGGCAAGGGGCAGCGCGGCCGTGTCCGAGAGCCCGCCGACGCGCGTCGCCGTGGCCGGGCCGGCGCCGCCCGCGCCGAAGTCGAGCGACCAGACCGAAAGCCCGTCCCCGGCCCCGAGGGCGGCGACCATGAAAGGCGCCGCGTCCCCGCCCCAGGCGCAGGCGGTCATCCCGGCAAGGCCGCCGCCTTCGTCGGCGATGGCAAGCCGGGGGCCGAAGCCGGCCGCGCCGACGGGCTGTGCCTCGGGCGCGGGGCCCGTGCGGGCGCCGGTCAGAAGGAGGGGGCCGGTGGCGGTCGGCAGGACCTCGATCCGGGCCGAGAGAAGCGCGCCCGTCCCCGGCGCATAGGCCGCGGCGTCGAGAAAGGCGGGCGCCCCCGGCGCCGTCGCGTCGAAGGCCATGAGCCCGCCCTCGGCCCCGCTGGCGGTCAGAAGAAGAAGACGGCCGTCCTGCCAGAGGAAGGCAAGCGACGAGATCGAGCTTGCGAAGACGGCCGTCCCGTCCGTTGCCGCCGTGCCCTCCAGTCCAAGCGTCATGCCCCGTCGTCCCCGCGTCCGGTTTCCGTCCCCGTCCCTTCGGTGCGCGCCGCGCC
>RFGD01000278.1 GCA_003696705.1 Alphaproteobacteria bacterium
CGCCGGTCGCCCAGGATCTCGACCTCGACCTCAAGCCCGTCGCAGGCCCGCTCGCGCGGGACGAACCCAAGCGCGACCGACCGACCGGTCCAGTGCGAAAATCCGCCCGACGTGCAGAAACCCTGCACCTTGCCGTCGAGCCAGATCGGCTCCCAGCCCCAGACGTCGGCGTCGGCGGCGTCGACGACGAAGGCGGCAAGGCGGCGCGCAGGCGGGCTTGTGCGTTCGGCCTCGGCAGCGCGGCGGCCGATGAATTCGGCCTCTTTCTTCCAGTCGATGAAGCGGTCGAGCCCGGTTTCGGCGGGCGTGTAGTCGGGCGAGTATTCCCGCAGCCACGAGCCGAAGAACTTGTCGAGGCGCAGGCTCATCATCGCGCGCATGCCGAAGGGGCGAAGGCCAAGATCGCTGCCGGCATCCTGAAGCGCGTCCCAGAGCGCGCGCTGGCTCATGTGGTCGACGAAGATCTCGTATCCAAGATCGCCCGTGTAGGACACGCGCTGGACGAGCGCATCGGCCATGCCGACGGTCATGCGCCGCGCTTCGAGGAAGCGAAAGGCGTCGGGACCCACGTCGGCGCGGGTGACGCGGGACAGAAGCTCTCGGGCCCTGGGGCCGGCGATCTGGAACCCCGTGACGCGATCCGAGATGTTCTCGATCTCGACGCCGTCCTCGAGCTGCGCTTCGAACCAGCGCAGGTGATAGTCCTGGGCGGCATAGGAGGCGGTCAGCCGGAACTCGTCCTCGGAAAGGCAGGTGACGGTGAAGTCCCCGATGATCCGGCCCGATGGCGACAGCATGGGCGACAGCGCCAGCCGCCCGGGCGCCGGAATGCGTCCGGCCATGATACGGTCGAGCCACGCCCGCGCCCGGGGACCGCGCACGCGGAACTTGCCGAAGTTCTGCACCTCGTTGATGCCGACGCGCTCGCGCACTGCGCGAACCTCTTCCCCCGTCGGGCCGAAGGCGTTCGAGCGGCGAAAGCTTGGCACTTCGCATGGCTCCTGGCCTTCGGGCGCGAACCAGTTCACGACCTCGAGCCCGTATTGCTGGCCGAAGACGGCGTTCATGCCCCGGAAGACCTCGTACATCGGGGTGGTGCGGAAGGGGCGTGCCGCGGGCTTTTCCTCGTTCGGGAAGGTGACCGAGAAGCGGGTGCGATAGTTCTCGACCACCTTCGGCACCGTATAGCCGGGCGTCGTCCAGCGGCCGAAACGGGCCACGTCCAGCGCCATGACGTTGCGGTCGGGCTCTCCCTCGACCATCCACTGGGCCAGCACAAGGCCGACCCCGCCGCCCTGGCTGAACCCGGCCATCACCGCACAGGCCGCCCAGTAGTTCCGCAGCCCCGGCACCGGCCCGACCAGCGGGTTGCCGTCGGGCGCGAAGGTGAAGGGGCCGTGAATGACCCGCTTCACGCCCGCGTGCTCGAGGACCGGAAAGCGGCGGTAGGCGAACTCGATCGAGCCGGCGACCTTGTCGAGGTTGTCGGGCAGAAGCTCGTGCCCGAACTCCCAGGGCGTTCCGTCGACGGCCCAGGGCTCTGGATTCTTCTCGTAAAAGCCGATGCAAAGGCCGCGGCCTTCCTGGCGCAGATAGCTTTCGCCGCCGGGGTCGATGACGTGGGGGTGCTCCTTCCCGCGTTCGTAGATCTCGGGAAGATCGTCGGTGACGAGATACTGATGCGCCATCGGCAGAAGAGGCAGGTAGACCCCCGCCATGGCGCCGACCTCGCGGGCCCAGAGGCCGGCGGCGTTGACGACGTGTTCGGCGTGGATCGTGCCCTTTTCGGTCACCACTTCCCAGGTGCCGTCCGGGCGCGGGTTCGTGGCAAGGACAGGGTTGTGGAGGACGATCTCGGCCCCGCCCATGCGCGCGGCGCGGGCGTAGGCGTGCGTCGTCCCCGAGGGGTCAAGATGACCGTCGAGCGGATCGTAAAGCGCGCCAAGGATCCCCTCGACATTCGTGACGGGCGCAAGCTCGCGCACCTCCTCGGGCGAGAGGATTTCGGTCTCCAGTCCCATGTAGCGGTGCTTGGCGCGTTCGGCGCGCAGCATGTCCATGCGCTCGGGCGTGTCGGCAAGCGTGATGCCGCCGACATGGTGCAGGCCGCAGGACATGCCGGTCATCTCTTCGAGTTCGCGATAAAGGCTGATCGTGTAACCCTGCAGGGCGGCCATGTTCGTGTCGCCGTTCAGCGTGTGAAAGCCGCCGGCCGCATGCCAGGTGGAGCCCGACGTCAGGTCCGAGCGTTCGACAAGCATGACGTCACGCCACCCGAAACGCGTAAGGTGATAGAGGACCGAACAGCCGACGACGCCGCCGCCGATCACCAGGACCTGTGCATGGGTCTTCATCGGGATCGCCTCCTGTTTGCCTGCCCCCCGAGACTAGGCGCCCCATCCGCGGCCGCGATTGCCCGATACCGACACGTGCCGTCGCTGGAAGGCCAATCCGGGCCTTCAGGCGCCCCGCGACAGCCGGTCGAGGATGCGGACCCAGCTTCGGATGCCCTTGTGGAAGCACTCGACGTCGTATTTCTCGTTCGGCGCGTGGATCTGGTCGTCATCGCGGCCGAAACCGACCATGAGGGAATCCATCCCCAGGATGTCCTGAAAGCAGCCGGCGATCGGGATCGAGCCGCCGCAGCCGACGAAGGCCGCCGGCCGGCCCCATTCCTCGGCCAGGGCGGCGCGGGCGGCCTCGAAGGCCGGGTCGTCGGTCCGCATGACCGAGGCCGGCGACGCGCCGTGGCCCACGAACTCGGCGCGGCAGTCGGGCGGCAGCATCTCCCGGACGCGGGCCCGGAAGGCGTCGCGCACGGCCTCGGGGTTCTGCCGCGCGACCAGGCGGAACGAGACCTTGGCCGTGGCGCGCGACGGCAGCACGGTCTTGAACCCGTCCCCGGCATAGCCGCCGGCGATGCCGTTGACGTCGCAGGTCGGGCGGGACCAGAGCTGTTCGAGGGCCGAGCGGTCCCGCTCGCCCGCCAGGGTCGAAAGGCCGACCTCGGCCAGAAACGCCCTTGCATCGAAGTCGAGCGCCTGCCACTGGCTGCGGATCGCCTCGGGCAACTCCTCGACGTCGTCATAGAAACCGGGGAGCGTCACGCGTCCGTCGGCGTCGTGGAGGCTTGCCAGGATCTTCGACAGGACCCGGATGGGGTTGATCGCCAGCCCGCCGTACATGCCCGAATGCAGGTCCTTCGCCGGTCCGACGATCGTCACCTCTTCAGCCACGAGGCCGCGCAGCATCGTGACGATGGCCGGCGTGTCGTGCCCGAAAAGCCCCGTGTCACAGATGAGCGCCAGTTCGGCCCGCAGCTCGGCCGCATTGTCGCGCAGGAACGGCACGAGCGAGGGCGAACCCGACTCCTCTTCCCCCTCGAACAGAAGCGAGATGCGCGCCGGCAGCGTGCCTCTGACCGCCTTCCACGCCCGGCAGGCCTCGACGAAGGTCATGAGCTGGCCCTTGTCGTCCGACGCGCCCCGGCCGCGGATCACCTGTCCGGCGGGGGTTTCCTCGACCGTCGGTTCGAACGGCGGCCGGTCCCAGAGATCGAGGGGGTCGACCGGCTGGACGTCGTAATGCCCGTAGAACAGGACGTGCCGTCCCGGACCGTCGGCATGGCCCACGACCATCGGGTGGCCCTCGGTCGGTCGCCGCGCGACGTCGAAGCCGATGCTGGCCAGGTCCGAGACGAGCCAGTCGGCCGCCACCTGACAGTCGGCCGCGTGGGCCGGGTCGGTCGAGATCGACGGAATGCGCAGGAATTCAAGCAGCCGCCCAAGAGCGCCCGGCAACTCGTTGTCCACATGGGCAAGTACGTCGTCGGCGGTTCCCGTGACCATGTCCTGATTCTCCCTCGGCGTCCGGCTTTGCGTCCTTCGCCCGAGCCTAGCCGCCCCATCGGCAATGTCCATGGCAACAATCCGCCGAACACCGGCAAACTGGCGCCCATATCGCGGGGATTTGAAGGGGGCGGCAATTTGTATCCTGTCGCGCCGCCAAGGCTTTGTTATATTGCACGCATCCACATGAATGCAGGAGAGCCGCCGTGGACTACAACGCCGCCCTGGACGCCGCCATCAACCGTCTTCACGAAGAGGGGCGCTATCGCACCTTCATCGACATTCAGCGCATCCGCGGTGCCTTCCCCAAGGCGATGTGGCGTCGGCCGGACGGGACCGAGAAGGAGATCGTCGTCTGGTGCGGCAACGACTATCTTGGCATGGGCCAGCACCCGGCGGTCCTTTCGGCCATGCACGAGGCGCTCGATGAGACCGGCGCGGGCTCGGGCGGCACGCGCAACATCTCGGGCACCACGGTCTATCACAAGGCGCTCGAAGCCGAGCTTGCCGATCTGCATCAGAAAGAGGCGGCGCTTGTCTTCACCTCGGCCTTCATCGCGAACGAGGCGACGCTTTCCACGCTTCCGCGGCTCTTCAAGGACATCGTGATCGTCTCGGACGGGCTCAACCACGCGTCGATGATCGAGGGGATCCGCCACGGTCGCGCCGAAAAGCACATCTTCCGCCACAACGACCTGGCGCACCTGCGCGAGATCCTCGAGGGCATCGAGCCGGGACGGCCCATCGTCATCGCCTTCGAGTCGGTCTACTCGATGGACGGGGACTTCGGCCCGATCCGCGAGATCTGCGATCTGGCCGACGAATTCGGCGCCCTGACCTACATCGACGAGGTGCATGCCGTCGGCATGTACGGCCCCCGGGGCGCCGGCGTGGCCGAGGCCCAGGGCCTCATGGACCGCATCGACATCATCAACGGGACGCTTGCGAAGGCTTACGGCGTGATGGGCGGCTACATCGCCGCCAGCGCGAAAATGTGCGACGCGATTAGGTCTTACGCGCCCGGCTTCATCTTCACGACCTCGCTGCCGCCGGCCGTTGCCGCAGGTGCGGCGGCGTCCGTGCGCCATCTCAAGGGCGACCAGCGCCTGCGCGAGATGCACCAGACGGCCGCGCGCACCCTGAAGGCGCGGCTCAAGGCCATCGGCCTGCCGTTCATCGACCACGGCAGCCATATCGTGCCGGTCATCGTCGGCGACCCGGTGCACACGAAGAAGCTGTCGGACATGCTGCTCGAGGAATACGGCATCTATGTCCAGCCCATCAACTTCCCGACGGTCCCGCGCGGCACGGAACGGCTGCGTTTCACGCCGTCGCCCGTGCACACGCCCAAGATGATGGACGATCTTGTCGGCGCGCTCGACCGCCTGTGGGGGCACTGTGCGCTGAATCGTGCCGAAAAGACCGCCTGACCGACCGTCACGGCTGCGACCCCCCGACCGTTGTGTTAGAGATGCCCTAATGGACGGGTCGGGGTGCGATTCGACTACGGCCGGGGATGTCAGGTGCAGGCAACGGGGCAGGGACAATGATCGGGCGAAGGGCCGAGCAGGTCGGCGCGCAACCGGTGTCCATTCGCGGATTTGACGACTTCGAGCTGCGGCTCGGGGATCTCATGCGCGGCGAACGCGCCACGCTTGGCAAATCGCTTCTGGACGTCCAGCGGGACCTCAAGATCAAGGCCAGCTACATTGCCGCGATCGAGAACGCCGATCTTGGCGCTTTCGAAACGCCCGGCTTCGTGCCCGGCTATGTCCGCTCTTATGCAAGATATCTCGGGCTCGATCCCGAATGGGCCTACGAGGCGTTCTGCCGCGAATCGGGGTTTCAGCCGGTGTCCGGCGTGTCCGGCAGGACGGCGGGTGGCGAGCGGAAGACGCAGGCCGGCCGGGTGGGGGTGCGCGGCGGCGCCTCGACCAGCGCGGCCGACGAGATCCTGGCCGCCAGCCCCATTTCCCGCGAGGTCGGCCGAGAGCCCCTTCTTCACCGCATCGAGCCCGGTGCGATCGGTGCCGTGTTTGTCCTTCTCGCGCTTGTCGGTGCGCTTGGTTACGGCGGCTGGGCGGTGCTTCAGGAGATTCAGCGCGTCGCCGTCGCGCCGGTCGAGACGTCGCCGGGCGTCGTGACCGAGCTTGACCCGCTTGCCGGCGCTTTCGCGACGGACACGCCCGACGCGGAAATCGACCCCGTCGCCGCCAGCGCGGCCGAGACGACCCAACAGCTCATGGACCGGCTTTATCGCCCGAAGGCCCTGGACCTTCCGGTTCTGGTGGCGCGCGACGGGCCGATCTCGATACTTGACCCGGCCGAGGTCGGTGCGCTTGCGCCGCACGAGAACCGGCGCCTCGCCGCCCGTGTGACCGAGCCCGCGCCGCAGCCGCCCGCGCCCGAGCCGGCGCCCGAGGTCAAGGTCGTCGCCGACGCCGAGCCCACGGTCACGCTTGTCGCCGTCGAGCCGGCATGGGTGCGCGTCAGCGCCGCCGACGGCACGGTGCTTCTGGAAAAGATCCTCTCGGCGGGCGAAAGCTTCGAGATCCCGCCCTCCGAGGCGCCGCCGACCCTCAGGACCGGGAACGCCGGCGGTGTCTATTTCCGCGTCGGCGAGGCGTTCTACGGCCCGGTCGGGGCTTCGGGCAAGGTCGTGAAGGGCCTTGCGCTTGCCCCCGAATTCGTGACCGAAAAGTTCGCCGCCGCCGATCCCGAGGCCGAGCCCGGCCTCAAGCGCGTGGCCGAACTGGCGTCGGCCGCAACGCCCGAGGGGACCGCCGACGCGGCCGAGGTGGACGGCGACTAGGCTTCGGCTGGCGCCCAGCCAATTGCGTCCGGCGGCCGGGTCCATTATCTGGCGGTCATGGGAATGCAGCGCCGATACGCCGGCTGCCAGGAAGGGGCCCTTCATGTCGCTTGATGCCGTCCGCCCGTGGCGCACGATCGTCCGCCGCCTGTCACGCCAGATCAACGTGGGCGGCGTGCCGGTCGGGGGTGATGCGCCGATCGCCGTCCAGACCATGACGAACACCGACACAAGCGACGTGGCGGCGACCGTCGCGCAGATCCAGGCGGCGGCCGATGCGGGCGCCGATCTGGTGCGCGTGTCGACCCCCGACGAGGCCGCGACGCGGGCGCTGGTCGAGATCGTGCGCGAAAGCCCGGTCCCGATCATCGCCGACATCCACTTTCACTATCGCCGCGCCATCGAGGCAGCCGAGGCGGGCGCGGCCTGTCTGCGCATCAATCCGGGCAACATCGGCAGCCCCGAGCGCGTGCGCGAGGTCATCGCCGCCGCGCGCGATCATGGCTGCGCGATCCGCATCGGCGTCAATGCCGGCAGCCTCGAGCGGCACCTCCTCGAGAAATACGGCGAGCCCTGTCCGGACGCCTTGGTGGAATCGGCGCTCGAACATGCGCGGATCCTCGAAGAGCACGACTTTCGGGACTACAAGATCTCGGTGAAGGCCTCTGACGTCTTCCTTGCCGTGGCTGCGTATCAGGCGCTGGCCGAGGCGACCGACGCACCCCTTCATCTGGGCATCACCGAAGCGGGGGGCCTTGTGACCGGGACGGTCAAGTCGGCGGTCGGCATCGGCTCGCTTCTCTGGGCCGGCATTGGCGACACGCTCAGGGTCAGCCTGTCGGCCGATCCGGTCGAGGAGGTGCGCGTCGGTTTCGAGATCCTGAAGTCGCTTGGCCTTCGCCACCGCGGCGTCAACATCATCTCGTGCCCGTCCTGCGCCCGTCAGGGTTTCGACGTCATCGGGATGGTCGAAAAGCTGGAAGAGCGCCTTTCCCATATCCATACGCCGCTGACGCTGTCGATCATCGGCTGCGTCGTCAACGGCCCCGGAGAGGCGCTTATGACCGACATCGGCTTCACCGGCGGCGGCAAGGACAGCGGCATGATCTATCTGGACGGGCGACAGGCCTACAAGCTGGCGAACGCGGACATGCTGGACGAGATCGTGCGTCTGGTCGAGGCCCGCGCCGCAGAGATCGAGGCAGCAAGCTAGAGCCGCTTTCGGCCCCGGCGTCGGTCAGGGGCAGGCGTCAGCGGTCCGTGGGCGGGCAGACGCCGGCTCGACAGACAGCCGCGGCCCGTATCGCGCCAGATCGGATTGTTGAGCGACATCTCGCAGCGCGCCATGAAGGCGCGACCGTTCACGTAGAGACAGATCTCCTCGCCCAGCTCGACGCGGCCGCCGGCCGAATCCGTGCAGTAGCAATCGACCGTCTTGCCCCCCATATTTGCATCGGAACGCGCAATCTGGGGGATAAGGGGCGCGACGATCGCCAGAAGCATCCCGATCCTTCGCATGGCAGCATTCTAACACCATCGGGCCTGAACGGGAAATCTTGACGCCGGGCGGGCCTTTCTCCATCACGACGCACATGATCCCTGTCGAAAAGCTTGCCGCCATTCACGAGCGGTTCGAATATCTCGAAGCCAAGATGGCCGAAGGCGGCGCCAATGCCGACTTTGCCCAGCTTGCGCGCGAATATGCGGAACTGAAGCCGGTCGTCGAGCAGGCGGCGGCCTATCGCGCGACGCTTGACGCCATCGCCGACGCGGAAGCGATGCTGGCCGACCCAGAGATGCGCGCGCTGGCCGAGGAGGAACTTGCAGAGTTACGCGCCCGGCTGCCCGAGCAGGAGCGGGCGCTTCGCCTTGCCCTTCTGCCGCGCGACGCAGCCGACGAGCGGGCGGCGATCCTCGAAATCCGGCCGGGCACCGGCGGCGAAGAGGCGGCACTGTTCGCGGCCGATCTGCGGCGCATGTATCAGCGTTATGCCGAATCGCGCGGCTGGCGCTTCGAGGTCATCGACGAAACCGAAACCGAGCTCGGCGGCCTTCGCGAACTGGTGGCCCGGGTGTCGGGCCCCGGGGTCTTCGCGCGGCTCAAGTATGAAAGCGGCGTCCACCGCGTCCAGCGCGTCCCCGAAACGGAAAGCGGCGGGCGTATCCATACCTCGGCGGCGACCGTCGCGGTGCTTCCCGAGGCCGAGGAGGTCGATGTCGAGATCCTGCCCCAGGACATCCGTGTCGACACGATGCGCGCGTCGGGCGCGGGCGGTCAGCATGTCAACACGACGGATTCGGCGGTCAGGATCACGCATATTCCGACGGGAATCGTCGTCACGTCGTCCGAGAAATCACAGCACCAGAACCGCGCCATTGCCATGGAGGTGCTGCGGGCGCGCCTTTTCGACATGAAACGTCGCGAGGCGGCCGAGGCCCGCGCCGCCGACCGCAAGTCGCAGGTCGGCAGCGGCGACCGGTCCGAGCGGATCCGCACCTACAATTTCCCCCAGGGCCGGATGACGGACCACCGTATCAACCTGACGCTCTACAAGCTCGATCAGATCATGCAGGGCGATCTGGACGAGGTGATCGACGCCCTCATCGCCCATGACCAAGCCGCGCGCCTGGCCGAGGTCGAGGGCTGATGCGCATCCACGAGGCGCTGATCCTGGCGCGGTCCCGGTTGTCGGCGGCGGGCATTCCGGCACCGGGCACCGATGCGCGGCTTCTTGTGGCGCATGCCACCGGCATTGCGGCGGATCGGCTTCTCCTTCATCGCGAGGACAGGTTGGACGACGCGGCCCAGGCGCGCCTTGAGGCGGCGCTTGCCGAGCGTGTTGCACGCCGGCCCGTCGC
>RFGD01000279.1 GCA_003696705.1 Alphaproteobacteria bacterium
CCTTCGCGCGCCCCTCGCGCCGGCACGGGGCTAGTGGGTGGCCGTCTGATCCGGGGATGCGCGACCGGCGTTGCCGAAAAACGTATGGCAGGACCGTCCGCGGGCCTTCGATTCGTAAAGCGCCGTGTCGGCGTCGTGCAGCATGCGATCCGGGTCGATCCTGTCATAGGCCGTCGAGATCGTGGTGCCGATGCTGGCGGACACGCGGCAGGGCTTGCCCTGGAACATGATCGGGCGTTCGAGCCGCTCGATGATCCGCCGCGCGATGCCGTCGAGGATGTCGAGGCTTCGGCAGTTGCGGATGATGACGACGAACTCGTCGCCGCCGATGCGCGCGACGGTGTCGTCCGCCCGCGTCTCCTCGACAAGGATCCGCGCCACCTCCTGCAGGACATGGTCGCCGGCGGCGTGCCCGTAGGTGTCGTTCACCTCCTTGAAGAAGTCGAGGTCGATGTGCATGAGCCCGAACGGCTCGGACATGTTGCCCACGGTCGAGAGCCGCCCGAGGACATGGTCCATCGCCCGCCGGTTCTTGAGGCCGGTCAGCGTGTCGGTGAAGGCCTGTTCCTCGGCGGCGATCTTGGCCCCCTGAAGGCGCTGGTTCAGCCTTTTCGATTCCTCGAGCACCGCCGACTTGGCTTCAATCAGATACAACATCTCGATCGTCGGATCCGCGGCCGAGAAGTCTCGGCCGGCCAGGTCATACTTTCGCACCGCCTCGACGACCGACACGCCCAGCGATAGTGCGACGAGGATCGCGCCGCCCTCAAGGGGCGCCGCACAGCCGCGCATCGGCGTCTCGGGGTCGTGCCGAGGGACAACGCGCAGCGCGCCTTCGTGCCGGTCCAGAAGATCGGCCGCCCGTTGCGCGCGCGCGGGCCGGCGCACGTCGAAGGCGCCGAAGAACGACACGCCGACAAGCGCATGGTCGCCGAACAGCTTCTTCATCGTCGGCCCGGCGTGCACGATGGCGCCCCCGGCGTCGATGACGACGTTGAGCGGTAGAACGATGTCCAGCCCCTCACGAGGCAGCGTGAACTGGGCAATGGCGCCGTCGGTCATGGCCTCACCCCGTCTTCGCCAAGGAAAATTCGCGGCCTTCGGAATGGCTCGTGTCGACGACGTGCACGCGGATCCACTCGGCCCCGTCTTCGGCGCATTCATGCTCGAGCAGGGCAAGCGCGCCATAGTCGTCGGCCATCGCGCGAATGATCCCCTCGAGCACATGGCCGAAACCGGCCGGCCCGTCGGGGATATCCACGCGGTAGGTTCCCTCGGCTTCGACCGTCAGGCGAAGCCGGGGTATCTCGAGTTCGGGAAGCGCAAGGCGAACCCGGTCGCGCAGGTCATCGAGGGAATGGAGAAACTCGACGAAGGTCACCCCGCCGAAACGGAAGAGCCGTCGCAGCGGCTCGAGATTCGGGTGCGTGACAAGATAGGTGCCCAGATCCTCGAGCACGGTCGCGCGGGTCTTGCCGAGGCGGGTGGCGGCGGCGTCGATGACGCGGTCCGTCAGCGCATCCTCGTAGATCAGCATCGCCTCGAACTCGGGGAACGGCAGATCGGCGGCAAGCCGCACTGCCTCCCACACCTCGTCGCCATACGTGTCGCGAATGAACGACTGTATGGCCTTGTTGATAAGCCCGTGCATCGCCTGCTTCCTCCTCGTGCGTCCGAGAATTGCCGGCAACAGGTAAACAAATCGGTAAAGCCCTCCGACGCCTACCGCCCGGGCCGGAAGGGCACGATTTCCACGGGACCGACCCGAAGCGCTTTCACCGAGGGCACGCCGATCTCGTACTCGCCGCGAATGATGGCCTCGATCGTCGCCCTCGGATCGGCCGCCTCGCCCTCCGCGCGCGACCACATCACATGGGCGCGCCACTTCCGCCCCTCTGCATCGACGACGGCCACCCCGAGGTCGTCGCCGACATGCGAGACGAGCGCCATCTCGTCGCCCTCGACAGAGGGAACGAGATCGCCGACCACGATGACGCACCGCGGCGGCCGGCCGGCCTCGCAGGCATTGCGGAACGCCAGAAGCTCGTGCACGTCGAGCCGCGCCAGACGATCGCCGACATCCGCATCCGCCGGAACCCGGGGCGTGCGGGCGGCAAGTTCCCGGGCCAGCCGCGGCGCAAGCGCCTGGTCCGTCGCCGAGGCTGCCGACCCGCCCGTGCGGATGTCCCGGATGCGCGCCAGAAGCCGCTCGCCGTCGGCCCGGCCGGGCGCAAGCGCCTCGAGCTCGGCCACGGCCGCCTGCCCCGCCCGGCCCCAGCTGTAGGAAAGGGTCCAGAGGTCCAGCTCCTCGACCGACACCCGGCCGTCCAGGAAGCGCGCAAGCTGGCTCCGAGCCGATATCCGTTCGGCATTCAGAAGCGGCGTCAGCCACAACGCCAGCGCGACGGTGAGAAGGATCGCCATGCGGATGTTGAACTGGCGGATCCGCTGTCCCCAGTTTCCCGGCGTCAACACGGCCAGTGCGTAACCGGCGCCATAGGCCAGAAGCGCACCGACCGCCAGCGCGCCCGCAAGCCGGTTCGGCGTCCAGCCGTGCTGTGCCACGCGCAGCCACAGGCCGTAGGCCGCA
>RFGD01000280.1 GCA_003696705.1 Alphaproteobacteria bacterium
CGGAAAGGCCGACGATGGTCGATTCGACCCCGACAGGGCAGGGGCCCGCGTCGACGACCGCATCGATGCGGCCCGAAAGTCCCTCGAGGACATGTTCGGCCCGGGTCGGGCTCACCCGGCCCGAGGGATTGGCCGATGGCGCGGCCACCGCGCCGCCGAAGGCCGAGAGAAGCCGCCGCGCGACCGGGTGCGCCGGCACGCGGACGGCCACCGACGCGTTGCCCGCCGTCACGAGGGGCGAGATTGCCGCCGCGGGCGCGAGCGGCAGCACAAGCGTCAGCGGTCCGGGCCAGAAGGCGGCGGCCAGCCGCTCTGCGTCGGGCGTGAAGAGGGCGACGGCCTGCGCCGCGGCGCTGTCGGCCACATGGGCAATCAGCGGATTGAAGCGCGGTCGGCCCTTCGCCTCGAAGATGCGGGCGACGGCCTTTCCGTTCGCCGCGTCCGCGCCAAGGCCGTAGACCGTCTCGGTCGGGAAGGCGACGGTTCCCCCGGCGCGCAGAATGCCGGCGGCGCGGCGGATGTCGGCCTCGGCCGTGCCCAGCGTTTCGGTCTTTCCGGCTTTCATGGCGTGACGCTGCGTCCCGATTGTGCGGCCCCCGGCCGCGCGATACCGTTTTCGTGCGGGTGCCGACTGATATATTTCCCCGGCACCGATTGCAAAGCCAACGAGCGGAGGAATCATGACCTTTCGGGCGCCGGTCGGGGATTTCAGGTTCATTTTCGATCATGTCGTCGGGTTTTCCCGCGTCTCCGGGACGGGGATGTTCGCCGACGCGACAGACGACGTCGCGACCCAGATCCTGAGCGAGGCGGCCAGGCTTGCCGATGACGTGCTGGCGCCCCTGCAGCGGCGCGGGGACGAAGAGCCGGCGCGGCTCGAGAACGGCGTGGTCCGCACGACGCCCGGCTTTGCCGAGGCCTACCGCGCCATCGCCGAGGGCGGGTGGATCGCCATTTCGGCCCCGGTCGAATACGGCGGCATGGGCCTGCCGCAAACCATCACCTGTGCCGTGAACGAGATGATGGCCGGCGCCTGCCTGTCGTTGCAGCTGAACCCGCTCATGACCCAGGGCCAGATCGAGGCGCTCGAGCACCA
>RFGD01000281.1 GCA_003696705.1 Alphaproteobacteria bacterium
ACCCGTGCGCACCATTCTGAACCCGGCCGGGACCAAGCCATGACCGAAGTCGAGCGGCAGGGAAGCTTCCGCGTCACCGAAGGCGGCGCCGGTCTGCGCGTCACCGGTCTGCGCAAGGCCTATCGTCGCCGCCCGGTCATCCGGGACGTGTCGATGACGCTCGGCCGGGGCGAGGTGGTGGCCCTTCTCGGACCCAACGGTTCGGGCAAGACGACCTGCTTTTACATGATCGCCGGGCTGATCCGTCCCGACGCCGGCAAGATCGAGATCGATTCGCGCGACGCGACGCGCCTGCCGATGTATCGGCGCGCCCGCCTTGGCATCGGCTATCTTCCCCAAGAGGTCTCGATCTTCCGCGGCATGTCGGTCGAGGACAACATCCTCTCCATCCTCGAGATCCGCGAACCGGCGGCCCACCGACGCCGCGAGCGTCTCGAGGAGCTCCTGTCCGAATTCTCGATCGAACACCTGCGCCGGGCGCCGGCCCTTTCGCTTTCGGGTGGCGAGCGGCGACGGGTCGAAATTGCCCGTTGCCTGGCCGCGTCGCCGCGGTATCTGTTGCTGGACGAACCCTTTGCCGGGGTCGATCCCATCTCGGTCGGCGAGATTCGCACATTGGTCGCCGACCTCCGGGACCGGGGAATCGGCGTTCTCGTGACCGACCACAATGTGCGCGAGACGCTTGGCATTGTGGACCGCGCCTACATCCTGCACGACGGCCACGTTCTGATGAGCGGCACCGCAAACGAGGTCGTCGCCGACGAGAACGTCCGCCGCGTCTATCTCGGCCAGGGGTTCCGGATCTCCTGAAGGTCTGACGAAATGGGTCTTGCCCGTTGACTCCAGACCCCGTTTGGCCGCCAAATGAAATTGATGACAGGCATTCCGACCAGTTCCGCCCACCGTTCGGGCAATGATGACCGGGGACCAGCGGGCTGCCTTGGCGGCTTGCGTTTCCGTTTCCGGTCGAACCGCGCAGCCGGGCAATTTCATGGGCCCGCTGCGCCAAGAAATCGAGGAGATGCAATGCGTTACAAGATCAGCGGCAAGCAGATCGACATCGGCGAGGCGCTTCAGAAGCACGTCAAGGACGAGCTCGAGGCGGTAGCCGCCAAATATGCGGAGCGCCCGACGACCGCACAGATCGTGTTCTCGAAGGATGCCTTCGAGTATCAGTGCGAGATCGAGATGCATCTCTCGACCGGCGTGAACTCGATTTCGAAGGGCAAGGCGACCGAGATCTATGCCGCGTTCGATCAGGCCGCCGAGCGGCTCGAGAAGCAGCTGCGTCGCTACAAGCGGCGGCTCAAGAAACATCACAAGGAGAAGGAGTCGGTTGCGCTTTCGGCCGCGTCGGCCTATATCCTCGCCGCCCCGGAGACCCCGGAGGACGAGGAGGCCGAGGCCCCTGCCGGTGAACCGATCATCATCGCCGAGATCGAGACGAGCATTCCCTCGCTGTCGGTCGGTGAAGCGGTGATGCAGATGGAGCTTGCGGGTGCCAACATCCTTGTCTTTCGCAACGAGCGGGGCGAAGACATCAACGTCGTCTATCGACGGCAGGACGGGAACATCGGCTGGATTGATACCGCCAATCTGAAGTGATCGGCGGCAAGGCTGAACAGACGAGCGAACTCATGAACCTATCCGCGATCCTGAAGCCCGAGGCCGTCCGCGTTGCCGGACACCTCAAGAGCAAGAAGCGCGTGCTGCAGGAAATCGCCGATATCGCGGCCGCGGCCTACGGCATCAAGGCCGCGGAAGCCGCCGAGGCGCTTCAGGAACGCGAGACGCTTGGCCCGACAGGCGTCGGCAATGGCGTCGCGCTGCCACATGCCCGCCTTCCGGGTCTCGACGAGGTCGTGGGCGTGTTCCTGCGGCTGGAAAAGCCCGTGCCGTTTGATGCGGTCGACCGCAAGCCGGTCGATATCGTCTTTGCGCTTTTCGCACCCGAGGATTCGGGGGTCGAGCACCTCAAGGCGCTCGCCCTCGTATCCCGGACGCTGCGTGACCGGGCGGTGCTGTCGAAACTGCGCGCCAATGACGATCCGGCGACGCTGCACGCGATCCTGACAGAGGCCGAGGCAAGCCAGGCCGCCTGACCTGGCGCCTCGGTCGCCAAGGCTCAGGCCGCGCCGGCCCAGCGCCCGAAACCAAAGGTCACGTAGTCGCGCCGGTAGGCCGCCTCGGCGAGCGATTCAAGCTCAGGCTCCCAGATCTCGGCAAGCGGAAACGGGGTATCCTCGGCGGCTGGCGTGAACGCCATGGTGTCAAGGCCAAGCCGCGCCGCAAGCCGCGGCAGTTCTTCCGGCGCCTCGTCCTCTCGGATGACGAGATCGGGAACGCCAACGGCCGCGAAGGCCGAGAGCGCGCCCGTCTGGCTGCCCCAGAGGCGATCGACCCTGATGCTGGTCTGACCCGACAGGTTCATCTTCAGAAACCGCAGGAAGGCCTTGAAGGCCTCGCGATGCGCGGCGGCGTCATAGCCGGGCCCCGGGCCCTTCTCGGGCAGCGGGACGCCATAGCGCCGGATCAGAAGCCGGCGGACCTCGGCGAAATGGGGGCGTCGCGGGACCAGCGCGTGGCAGAAGACGTGATAGGCGCGCCGAAGCGGATGCCGCAAGACAGACACGGCGCGAAATCCGGGGTGCCCCTTCTTCCACTGGCGAAGCGTCTTCTGCGTGAAGCCTGTGACGAGATCTTCGGGCGTTGTGCCGTCGAGCGCGGCAAGCCAGGCATCCACGGCCTCGACCGGCCCGCCAAAGAGCGGCATGTGCAGGATCGGCACGCGATGGCCGGCGCGGAACGAGGGCACCCGCGCGCCGCCGGCCGGCTCGAAGCTTGGCGTGCGGTCGAGCCCGAAAGGATCAAGCCGCGCGATGGCGCGCTCCATGTCCTCGGGGTTTGCGACCTTTTCTCGAAGGCTTTCGGGATTCTGTTTCTTGACCGTGCGCGGATGGGCCCGGATCGTGTCGGACGACCCAAGGAAGCGCGCAACGCCGTTCAGCACATCGATCTCGGACAGATCTTCGTAGTCGATCCAGAATGCGGCCTGTCCGGTGACCTGAAGACGGCGCTGCACATGCTGGCGAAACGTGACGCGCCGGTCGAGCTCGGCGTGGAAGGCGGCGGCGTCGAAACGCACTGAAGCGGCGCGCTTGTTCCGGGCGTCGCCAAGACGCCACTGGCCCGTTTCGGCCGCGATCCGAAGCGACACATACGCTTCGAGCGGATTGCGGCCGAGGACGATCTTGCCGCAGCGCGGGTCGTTGAGGACGAAGTCGAGCACGCGGGGGTCGTGGTCGCCGAACAGGCGGAAACCCGGTAGCCCCTCGGTCTCTTCCCGAATGCGGCCCAGAAGTGCCAACGGGCTGGTTTCACGGGCGGAAAGGTCGATCCCGAACAGGCTTTCGGTCTTCGGATGGCCGATGAAGGCGGGGTTGAACACCTCGCCATAGGAATGGACGTCGGCAAGCTGATTGAGCGATTCCTCGAGCAGGTTGGAACCGGTTCGCATGTCCGCGAGGATGACGAAATAGTCGAACGGGCGGGCCATGCGCTATCTCTTGACCAGAACCGGCATGCGCGGTCGGCGCGTCTTTCCCGGAAGCTGATCGTCGGCGAACTTGCCGGCGGTATGCGGGTCCATGCCACCATTTCGCAGCATTTGCAGGAAGTTCCCAAGCCCGGCCAGATCGTGAAGGCGCGGCGCCTCTCCGATCTGGCGGCCGGCGTTCGAGCCCGCGACAAGCTCGAGGACGCGGCCGAGATGCTCGACCGGCGCATCGAAGAACTCGCCCAGATCGACGACGTTCGCGCTTGCCCGACAGCCCGCATTGCGGAGCCGCTCGACAAGGGCGACTTCGCGCTCCTGCAGGGCGGCCGCCCGCGCACGCACGTCCGAGAAGTTGAGGTTCGACCGGAACAGCGGCACCGACCACGCCCCCGAGATGACCTCGATGCGCGCATTCGGGTCGTCCAGCATGAAGTTCATGATGCGCTGGTTGTCGTCCGGCCCCATCATGAAGCACTGCGTCTCGCCGCGGGTATTCCACACGAGGTTGGCGAGGAAGGCCTCGGGGTTGTAGTCGCGAAGCTTCGGGGCGTCCGAAAGACAGCCGTTGTAAAGCCGTTCGCCGCCGGCAAACTCGGCCCTTTCGGGCGCGAACAGATGCCCATGCACCCGAAGCCCGGTGCGTCGGGACAGCCATGACACGAAGTCCACGAAGAGCTCGTCGTGGCCCCAGAGAACGACATAGGGCTGATGCGTGCGTCCGTTCTCGTAGCCGTTGTTGGGGAAACGGCTTTGCATGTAGAGGCCGGCCCGGCCGCGATTGCGGCGGTCGATCGCCTTCGTGAAGACCCGGTCCACGTGGCCCGGGTTGGGCTCTGACGCGGCGCGGCGATCGGCGCCACGGCCCAGGAAATGCGAATAGAGCCGATCCGCCTTCGGCCAGATCTTGCGCGCGACGAAACACTCCGACCGCATCAGGAGCTGAAGGTGGTCGTCGTAGAAGATGTAGGGCTTGCCCTGGAAGTCGAATTTCGACAGGGTCAGCGACCTGCTTTCCAGCCGCGCCGAAAAGCGTCGTGCCAGCGTCTGGAAATAGGACTCGTCGGGGATCCAGACCCGCCGGAAATACCGGTCGTATGTCTTGCGCTGCGGGTCTTCCAGGATGGCGCTCAGCGTCCGCCGCGTCAGGCACCACCACTGAGAGCCAAGATGCGGCACGATTCCCTCGGGGATCTCCCGCTTGACGCCCATGCGCCGCTGCAACGAGACATGCGCGTCGAAAAGAAGCCGATGGCGCTTCCACGCGAAGGGAAAGCGCAGCGTGAAACGCTCGTGATGCAGGCCGCCCTTGGTCCAGACCACGTCGTCGACCGTCACCGACTCGATGAAGTCGGTCTGCGGATTGGCGTCGAGATAGGCGACAAGCTCGGCCACCGGCCGCAACGGCAGACACGAACCGCTTGCCAGATAGACATGCCGCACCTCGGGGAAGAGCCGGAGCATGTCGGTTGCGGCGACCTGCGTTGCATCGACGATCGACCACGTGCCCCACTCGCACCGGCGCCGGGCCGAGAAATGCACGTTGCCGAGATCCGACAGGGACTGGCGGAAGGCGTCGAATTCAGGCCGCGACACCCGGCGGTCCACATGGATGACGACGGGTTGGCCCGCCGTCGCCCAATGGCGCGCGACCTCTGCCGCGCGATGCAGCGCGGTGTGCACGAGCATGACAAAGCCGACCGTCATGACCCCGCCCTCATGCCCAGTTTCCCTTCGACATCAGCCCAAGGATTTCGAGTTGGCGCCAGTTGACGTATTTCTCAGACCACTTGCACCAGAGCGTCGGCATCCGTTCGAGCCCGCGGCGATAGGCCTTGTATTCGTCCGAGCCGGCGTAGTGCTGG
>RFGD01000282.1 GCA_003696705.1 Alphaproteobacteria bacterium
GCGGCGCACCCGCGGCACACGCATCAGATCGCCATGGACGGCAAGCCAGACAGGCGTCGTCGGCAGGGGCGCCGCCGTCGCGACCTCGACAAGCCGCCGGTCGCCGTCGCCCAGAAACCGCGGGAGAAGCGCCACCCCCAGCCCGGCCGCCGCCATCTCCTGCAAGGCGAGGAAGGAATCGGCGCCGTTGTCGCTTCGCCTGTCGCCTCCGTGCGCCTCGAGCCATTGGCCGGCGACGCTTCCCTGAAGCGCGCCGCCGAGCGCGAGCCATGCCTGCGGCCCCTCGCCTTCACGCGCCACATAGGCCCCGAAGGCGAGAACGCCGAGCTTCTCGGCGACAAGGTCGTCCGGTGGCCGCGGGCTGGGACGGACGCTGAGGTCGGCATCAAGCCGCGCCAGATCGACCCGGGAATTGGCGGCAATCAGTTCGACCGAGATGGCGGGCTCGGCGCCGTGAAGCCGGGCCACCACCGGCGGCAGCAAGTGCATGCAGAAACTGTCGGTCGAGGTCACCCGCACATGGCCGGACGCCCCGGCCCCCGCGCCCCGCGCCAGCCGTTCGATGGCGCGCACCTCCTCTTCGACGCGGCGCATGGCCGCGACAAGCTCGCCCGCCTCCGGCCGAACGACATAGCCCCCGGGACGCCGCAGGAAGATGGGACCAAGCCGCCGTTCGATGGCGCCCACGCGGCGCAGCACCGTGGCATGGTTCACGCCCAGGGCACGCGCTGCGCCGGCGACCGATCCCGCATCGGCCACGGCGACGACAAACCGAATGTCGTCCCAGTTCTCCCTTTTCATTTCTGCACAGATGATCCCAAGAAATTAGGAATGGCGCATATTTTCTAACATGCCACTATGGGGGCACTCAAATCGACCAACCGGGAGTGTCTCATGTTCACGTTTCGCACGTTTCTTCTTGGCACCGCTGCCGCCGCAGCGGCCGCCGGCGCGGTTCTTGCCGCTTCGGAACCCGACAAGGCGACAGCCGCCGCGATCAAGGCGCGACAGTCTCACATGACGCTCTATGCCTTCAACCTGGGCGCCCTTGGCGCCATGGCGAAGGGCGAGCGCCCCTACGACGCCGGTGCCGCGCAGGCGGCGGCCGACAACCTGGCGGCACTCGTGTCGATGAACCAGGGCGCCTACTGGCCGGCCGGCTCTGACAGCGATTCCGTGACCGGCACCAATGCGCTGCCGAAGATCTGGGAAGATTTCGCGGGTGTGGCCGAAAAGGGAAAGGCGCTTGCCCAGGCCGTGGCCGAGCTTCAGGAAGCGGCCGGTATGGACCTCGATTCGCTGCGCCCCGCGGTGGGGGCGGTCGGCAAGGCCTGCGGCGCCTGCCACAAGGCCTATCGCAAGCCGAAGGAATAGGCTCGGAACGACCTAATGCGCGCCGCGCTCATCTTCGTCGCGCCCGTCGTGGCCGCGCTTCTGGCCGCGCTCTTCCTGGCCACGCAGCCGCGCCGTGCCGACCCCGCTGCCCTTGCCGGGGTCGAGGGCGACGCCGGGCGCGGCGCGCGCGTGTTCTGGGCGGGCGGCTGTGCCTCGTGCCACGCCGCCCCGAAGGCCGAGGGGGATGCGCGGCTCATCCTGTCGGGCGGCCGGCGCCTTGTCTCTCCGTTCGGGGACTTCATTGCGCCCAACATCTCGTCCGACCCCGACCACGGGATCGGCGGCTGGTCGGTGGCCGATCTCGCCTCGGCGCTTCGGCACGGCACCTCGCCGGACGGCGCGCATTATTATCCCGCGTTTCCCTACACTTCCTACGCGAAGATGACCTATCAGGACATCGCCGATCTTCGCGCATTCCTGGCCGGGCTGCCGGCTTCGGACAGGCCAAACGCACCGCACGAGCTTGGCTTTCCCTTCAACATCCGGCGCGCGGTCGGGTTGTGGAAGCTCCTCTATTTCGACACCGAATGGGTGCTGCAGGACGCGCCGACCCCGAAACTGGCGCGGGGGCGCTATCTGGCCGAGGCCTTGGGCCATTGCGGCGAATGCCACACGCCGCGAAACGCGCTGGGCGGGCTCGACCGGTCGCGCTGGCTGGCCGGAGGGCCGAACCCCGCGGGCAAGGGACGCATTCCGAACATCACCCCTGCCCGGCTCGACTGGTCCGAGGCCGAGATCGCCTACTATCTGGAAACCGGCTTCACGCCCGAATTCGACTCCGCCGGCGGCGAGATGGCCGAGGTCGTCGAGAACCTGTCGCACCTTCCGCCCGAAGATCGAGAGGCGCTGGCCGCCTATCTGAAGGCCGTGCCGCCCGTGCCCTGACGGCGCGCCCGCCCGTCCGCGCGGGCGGCGGTCCGGTTCAGCCGCGGCCGAGCTTTGCCATGCGCGCTTCGCGAAGCCGGGCGAAATCGTCGCCGGCATGATAGCTCGAACGCGTCAGCGGCGTTGCCGAAACCATGAGAAAGCCCTTTCCCCAGGCCGCCTTCTCGTAGGCCGCGAATTCTTCCGGCGTGACGAAGCGCGCGACGGCGTGGTGCTTTGGCGTCGGCTGAAGATACTGGCCGATGGTAATGAAGTCGACGTCGGCCGAGCGCATGTCATCCATGACCTGAAGCACCTCTTCCCGCCGCTCGCCAAGGCCCACCATGATCCCCGACTTGGTGAACATCGTCGGGTCGAGCTCTTTCACCCGCTGCAGCAGCCTGAGCGAATGGAAGTAGCGCGCGCCGGGACGGACCTCGGTATAGAGGCCGGGCACCGTCTCTAGGTTGTGGTTGAAGACGTCGGGGCGCGCGGCGACGACGGTTTCGAGCGCGTCGGGGCCGCAACGCAGGAAATCGGGGGTCAGGACCTCGATCGTTGTGTCCGGGCTGCGGTGGCGGATGGCCCGGATCGTCTGGGCGAAATGCTCGGCCCCGCCGTCGGCCAGATCGTCGCGATCGACCGAGGTGATGACGACGTGGCGAAGGCCCAGCTTTTCGACGGCATGCGCCACGCGCCCCGGCTCGAAGGCGTCAAGCGCCTCGGGCCGACCGGTGGCGACATTGCAGAAGGTGCAGCCGCGGGTGCAGATCTCGCCCATGATCATCATGGTGGCGTGGCCCTGGCTCCAGCACTCGCCGACGTTCGGACAGCCTGCTTCCTCGCACACCGTGGCAAGCTTGTTCTCTCGGAGGATGTCGCGGGTCGCCTTGTATCCGGCCGAGGTCGGCGCCTTCACGCGGATCCATTTCGGCTTCTTCGGCTGCGGGTTGTCCGGCCGGTGCGCCTTTTCCGGATGGCGCTCGCCGGGGTTGGAAAGATCACGCATGGGCAGTCTCCTTGCGCCGTTCCTTAGCGCATCCCCGCGGCGAATGGTAGCGCGCTGTCGCACGGGCAGCCTTGCCGAGGACGCATGACGGAACAGCCGTTGCGCCCGATCTGGAATCGTTCTAAATCCCCGGCCGCAGCATCGCCCCGACGGGGTGCCGCGCCCCTTCCGGGGATCATCAGCACAGGAGAGACAGGAATGAAACAAGGCGTGCGCCTTCCCGACGTGACCTTCATGACGCGCGTTCGCGACGAAAGCGTTGGCGGGCCGAACCCCTATCGCTGGGAAAAGAAGACGACGGCCGACTATTTCGCCGGCAAGCGGGTCATCCTCTTCGCGCTGCCCGGCGCGTTCACGCCGACCTGCTCGACCTACCAACTGCCCGGTTTCGAGGAAAATTTCGACCGGTTCCGCGACCACGGCATCGACGAGATCTATTGCCTTTCGGTCAACGATGCCTTCGTGATGAACAAGTGGGGCGAGGCGCAGGGCCTTCGCAACGTCAAGCTGATCCCGGACGGTTCCGGCGTCTTCACGCGCCTCATGGGCATGCTGGTGGCCAAGGACAACCTGGGCTTCGGCATGCGCTCGTGGCGCTATGCGGCGATCGTCAACGACGGCGTCGTCGAGGCGTGGTTCGAAGA
>RFGD01000039.1 GCA_003696705.1 Alphaproteobacteria bacterium
CCACCGCATCAACGTCGGCATGGTCGGGATCAACGTGCCCATCCCGGTGCCGCTTGCCTACCACACCTTCGGCGGCTGGAAGAAATCGGCCTTCGGCGATCTCAACCAGCACGGCCCCGACGCCTTCCGCTTCTATACCCGCACGAAGACGGTGACGTCGCGCTGGCCGTCGGGCCTCAAGGAAGGGGGAGAGTTCCACTTCCGCGCCATGGACTGAGGCCGGGGCCGCGTCGCCCCCTGCCCCCGCCCCGCCTACGTCGCGGGGGCTTGCCAAGGGGGCTTGCCAGGGCGCGTGCATGACAGGCTTGCATGACGGACTTGCATGACGGGCGGCCCCGGCCGATCATCGGTCGGGGCCGCACATGACGGAGACGCCTGCCATGGCCGAAGACGCACCGCCCTTCACGATCGGGATCGAAGAGGAATACCTTCTTGTCGATCTCGAGACCGGGGCCCTGTCGAAGGCCCCGGCGGCGCTGATGGAGGCCTGCCGGGCCGAGCTTTCGGGGCAGGTCAGCCCCGAGTTCCTCCAGTGCCAGATCGAGATCGGCACGCGCGTCCATGCCACCGTCGGCGGCGCGCGCGACGATCTGGCAACGCTGCGCGCCACCGTCGCCGCCCAGGCGCGGAAGTTCGGCCTTGCGCCCATTGCCGCCTCCTGCCACCCGTCGGCCGACTGGAAGGACCAGCACCACACGCCGAAGGCGCGCTACGACGCGCTGCGCCGCGATCTTGCCGGCGTCGCGCGACGGCTCCTCATCTGCGGCATGCATGTCCATGTCGGCGCGGGCGAGCCCGACCGGCGCATCGATCTTCTGAACCAGCTGACCTATTTCCTGCCGCATCTTCTTGCGCTTTCCACCTCGTCACCGTTCTGGCAGGGCGAGGATACGGGCCTGCAAAGCTACCGCCTGACGGTCTTCGACAACCTGCCGCGGACCGGGCTGCCGCCGCAGTTCTCGGGCTGGTCGGACTATCAGCGCCACCTCGACGCGCTGGTCGAGCTGGGCCTTGTCGAGGACGGCACGAAGATCTGGTGGGACCTGCGGCCCTCGGCGCGCTTCCCGACGATCGAGGCGCGCATCATGGACGTGTCGCCCAG
>RFGD01000283.1 GCA_003696705.1 Alphaproteobacteria bacterium
AAAGCAACGGAAGACAGAAAGCATGGCACTCAAGTCGTACAAGCCGACGACGCCTGGCCAGCGCGGGCTGGTGCTGATCGACCGTTCGGAGCTTTGGAAGGGGCGTCCGGTCAAAACCCTCACCGAGGGTCTGACCAAGAAGGGCGGCCGGAACAATACCGGACGGATCACGATGCGTCGTCGCGGGGGCGGGGCGAAGCGTCTCTACCGCGTCATCGATTTCAAGCGTCGCAAGTTCGACGTTCCGGCGAAGGTCGAGCGGATCGAGTATGATCCGAACCGGACCGCCTTCATCGCGCTCATCCGTTACGAGGATGGCGAGCAGGCCTACATCCTGGCGCCCCAGCGCCTGAGCGTCGGCGACACGGTGGTGGCGGGCGCCAAGGTCGACGTCAAGCCGGGCAACGCGATGCCGTTCTCCGGCATGCCCATCGGCACCATCGTTCACAACATCGAACTGAAGCCGGGCAAGGGCGGTCAGCTGGCCCGTGCCGCGGGCACCTACGCCCAGTTCGTCGGCCGCGATGGCGGCTACGCGCAGATCCGCCTGTCCTCGGGCGAGCTGCGGATGGTCCGGCAAGAGTGCATGGCGACTGTCGGCGCCGTCTCGAACCCCGACAATTCGAACCAGAACCTTGGCAAGGCGGGGCGCAACCGCCACCTTGGCAAGCGGCCGTCGGTTCGTGGCGTCGTGATGAACCCGGTCGATCACCCCCACGGCGGCGGCGAGGGCCGCACTTCGGGTGGTCGCCATCCTGTCACCCCCTGGGGCAAGCCGACGAAGGGCGCCCGGACCCGCAGGAACAAGGCGACCGACAAGTTCATCATTCGCTCGCGTCACGCTCGGAAGAAGGGTCGCTGATACATGGCACGTTCTGTTTGGAAAGGCCCTTTCGTCGATTCCTACGTCCTGAAGAAGGCGGAGAAAGCGCGCGAGTCGGGCCGCAATGAAGTCATCAAGATCTGGTCGCGCCGATCGACCATCCTGCCGCAGTTCGTCGGCCTGACGTTCGGCGTCTACAACGGCCACAAGCACATCCCCGTGTCGGTCAACGAAGACATGATCGGGATGAAGTTTGGCGAGTTCGCGCCGACCCGGACCTATTACGGGCATGCGGCCGACAAGAAAGCGAAACGGAAGTAAGCGCCATGGGTAAAGCAAAGAATCCGCGCCGCGTGGCCGACAACGAGGCGATGGCCAAGGTCCGCATGCTTCGCGTCTCGCCGCAGAAGCTGAACCTTGTCGCCGCCATGATCCGCGGGAAGAAGGTCGATCGCGCGCTGGCCGATCTTACCTTCTCGAAGAAGCGCATCGCCCAGGACGTGAAGAAATGCCTTCAGTCCGCGATCGCGAACGCCGAAAACAACCACGGCCTGGACGTCGACGAGCTCGTCGTCGCCGAGGCCTGGGTTGGCAAGAATCTGGTCATGAAGCGCGGGCGCCCGCGGGCGCGTGGCCGCTTCGGCCGGATCATGAAGCCGTTTTCGGAACTCACCATCAAGGTGCGGCAAGTCGAGGAGCAAGCGTAATGGGTCACAAGGTCAATCCGATCGGCATGCGCCTGCAGGTCAACCGCACCTGGGACAGCCGCTGGTTCGCCAACGACCGCGAGTATGGCGACCTTCTGCTCGAGGACGTGCGCATCCGCGACTTCATCCGCAAGGAAGCGAAGCAGGCCGGCATTTCGCGCATCATCATCGAACGTCCGCACAAGAAGTGCCGCGTCACGATCCACACGGCACGTCCGGGCGTCATCATCGGCAAGAAGGGCGCGGACATCGAGAAGATGCGCCGCAAGCTGGCGCAGTTCACCGATTCCGAACTGCACCTCAACATCGTCGAGGTGCGCAAGCCCGAACTTGACGCGCAGCTGGTGGCGCAGTCGATCGCCGACCAGCTCGAGCGCCGGGTTTCGTTCCGCCGCGCCATGAAGCGAGCGGTGCAGAACGCCATGCGCATGGGTGCGCTCGGCATCCGGGTGAACGTGGCCGGCCGTCTCGGCGGCGCCGAGATCGCCCGCACCGAGTGGTATCGCGAGGGCCGTGTGCCGCTGCACACCCTTCGCGCCGACATCGATTACGCGCTGGCCGAAGCCAAGACGCCTTACGGCATCATCGGCATCAAGGTCTGGATCTACAAGGGCGACATCATGGAGCACGACCCGTCGGCTCATGACCGGCGCCTGCAAGAGCTCCAGGAAGGTGCCATGCCCCGCGGCGGCCGCCGCTGAGGCTGGACGAGGAGAGACGAGATGCTGCAACCAAAGCGCACGAAGTTCCGCAAGGTTCACAAGGGCCGGATCCACGGCCTGGCCAAGGGCGGAACGGAACTCAACTTCGGCTCCTACGGCCTGAAGGCCGTTCAGCCCGAGCGCATCACGGCCCGTCAGATCGAGGCCGCGCGCCGCGCGATGACGCGCCACATGAAGCGTCAGGGCCGTGTCTGGATCCGCATTTTCCCGGATACCCCGGTGACCTCGAAACCGACCGAGGTCCGGATGGGCAAGGGCAAGGGCTCGGTCGACTACTGGGCGGCCAAGGTCAAGCCCGGGCGGATCATGTTCGAGATCGACGGTGTGAGCGACGCCGTGGCGAAGGAGGCGCTCCGCCTTGCCGCCATGAAGCTGCCGATCAAGTGCCGCATCGTCGAGCGCGAGGACTGGTAAGCGGGCTGACGCGCCCAGGCCATCAACGAGAAAGAAGGGGCGGCCGAAAGCCGCCCCTTTCATGTTCGGTCGGCCTCGCCCCCATGTGGGCGTGGCGGTTGCGTCCGCGGGCGCAAGCGACGCGTCGCGCCGGCGCCCCGACGTCAGCACCGGGGCGCTTTCCCGGGCGCCAGGCCGACGCTTCCCGGGCCCGAGGGTGCACTTCGGATCGGAATTCCGTCCCTTTGCGGCAGTTGCCTGTTGCCAA
>RFGD01000284.1 GCA_003696705.1 Alphaproteobacteria bacterium
GCGGATGAACCTGCCGGGCCTTGTCCGGACAACCTTCACGGATCCGGCTTCGGCGGCACGCCAGATCCTTTCCCTGCGTCTGCCGCGGCGCGCGCTGGCCCTGGGACTTGCCTTCGTCGTCGTCGCCTCGACCATCCTGACCTATCTTCAGGGCCTCATCCTTGGCCTTGATGGGGGGATGATGCCCTTCGCGCGGTCGCCGCTGGTGCTGGCCATGGCGCAGGGCGGCATGCTTCTTCTGGTCGTCCACGCCGTCCATCGGGTGGGCGCGGGACTTGGCGGGCACGGGGATTTCGAAGGGGCCCTGGCGGCCGTTACCTGGGTCGAGTTCGTGCTTCTTCTGGTGCAGCTTGCCCAGACGGTTCTCCTTCTTGTCATACCGCCCGTCGGGGGGATTGTCGGCATGGCCAGCATTGTCGTGTTCCTGTGGCTTCTCACGGTGTTCACGGCCGAGCTCCATGGCTTCGCGTCGCGTTGGCGTGTGTTCCTGGGCATCGTTCTGACCGGGGGCGCGATGCTTCTGGCCATGAGTTTCGTTCTTGGTCTTGTTCTTCGCTTCTGAGGGGGGCGGGCATGTATGACGTCGAAAAGGTGCGGCGCGATTTTCCGATCCTCGGTCGAGAGATCAACGGCCGTCCGCTTGTCTATCTCGACAACGGCGCCTCGGCGCAGAAACCGCGCGCCGTCATCGACGCGATCTCGGGGTTCTATGCCCGGGACTACGCCAACGTGCATCGCGGGCTGCACACGCTTTCGACCATCGCGACCGAGCGTTACGAGGCCGTCCGGGGCATCATCGCCCGGTTTCTGAACGCGCCGTCGCCCGAGCAAATCGTCTATACCTCGGGCGCGACCGAGGGGATCAACCTCGTCTCCTATGCCTGGGCCGCGCCACGCCTTGCCGAGGGCGACGAGATCGTCCTCAGCGTGATGGAGCACCACGCCAACATCGTGCCGTGGCATTTTCTCAGGGAACGCCAGGGCGTTCGGCTGAAGTGGGTGGACATCGACGACGACGGCGCGCTCGATCCGCAACGGGTCATCGACGCCATCGGCCCGCGGACACGCCTTGTGGCTGTCACGCATATGTCGAACGTCCTTGGCACGCGGGTCGACGTGAAAAGCATCGTCGAGGGCGCCCATGCGCGCGGCGTGCCGGTGCTGGTCGACGGCAGTCAGGCCGCCGTTCACGGTCCTGTCGATGTCGCCGACATCGGCTGCGATTTCTACGCAATCACGGGCCACAAGCTTTACGGTCCAACGGGTTCCGGCGCGATCTTCATCCGGCGCGAGAGGATGGAGGAAATGCGCCCCTTCCTGGGTGGCGGCGACATGATCCGCGAGGTCACGCAAGAGAGCGTCAGCTATGCGGACCCGCCCATGCGCTTCGAGGCCGGGACGCCCGGGATCGCCCAGCAGATCGGGCTTGGCGTGGCGCTCGAATATCTCATGGAGCTTGGCATGGAGAACGTGGCCGCCCATGAAGGGCGCCTTGCCGCCTATGCCGCCGAGCGCCTCTACGGGCTGAACTGGCTGAACGTGCAGGGACGGGCGCCCGGCAAGGGCGCGATCTTCTCGTTCACCATCGACGGGCCGGCCCATGCGCATGACATCTCGACCATTCTTGACAAGAAGGGCATTGCCGTACGGGCAGGGCACCATTGCGCCCAGCCTCTCATGGAGCGACTGGGTGTTCCGGCAACCTGCCGCGCGTCCTTCGGGCTTTACAACACGCTCGAAGAGGTCGACCGGCTCGTCGAGGGCCTTGAACTCTGTCATGCCCTTCTTTCCTGAATTTGCGATTGCAGAAGCCGCGGGCTTTGCCTATACACCGCGGTCGAGGCACCCGTAGCTCAGCTGGATAGAGCGCTGCCCTCCGAAGGCAGAGGCCAGAGGTTCGAATCCTCTCGGGTGCGCCA
>RFGD01000285.1 GCA_003696705.1 Alphaproteobacteria bacterium
CCCTCGGCCACCGCGGCCTCGAGCGCGGCCATGTCCCCCTTTGCCGCGGCATCCGCGCTCAGAAGGGCAAGAAGCCCGGCCCGCACCTCTTCCTCGAACCAGCGCACCGCCTGCCGGGCCCGGCGGCGGCGCCAGTGGCTTGTCTCTCGCCGCCAGTCGGCAAGCGTGCGGATCGCCTCCCACGCCTCGTCAAGACCTGCCCCGGTCAGGGCCGAGACGGTCAGGACCTTCGGATATCCCTCGGGATCCTCGGGCCGCCGCCGGAGAAGTCGGAGCGCGCCGGCATAGTCGGCGGCCGTGCGTTCAGCGGCCGCCTTCAGATCGCCGTCGGCCTTGTTCACGATGACAAGATCGGCCGTTTCCATGATGCCGCGCTTCACCCCCTGAAGCTCGTCGCCACCGCCGGGCGCCATCAGAAGGACGAAGACGTCCGACATGTCCGCGACCAGTGTTTCGGACTGGCCGACGCCGACGGTCTCGATGATGACGACGTCAAAGCCCGCCCCCTCGCAAAGGGCCACGACCTCGCGCGTGCGGCGCGCGACCCCGCCGAGTTCCGCCTGGCTCGGCGACGGCCGTATGAAGGCGTTCGGATCGCGCGACAGTTCCGGCATGCGGGTCTTGTCGCCCAGGATCGAACCGCCGGACCGGGCCGATGACGGATCGACCGCCAGAACGGCGACCCTGAGCCCCTCGGCAGTAAGGCGCTTGCCGAAATGCTCGATGAAGGTCGACTTGCCGACGCCCGGCGTCCCCGAAAGGCCGATGCGCAGCGCCTCGCGCCCCCGCTTGCCAAGGATGTCCAGAAGCGCCACGGCCTGGGCCCTGTGGTCGTCGCGGGCGCTTTCGACCAGCGTGATCGCCCGCGCCAGGGCCCGCCGATCGCCCGCCGACACGCGCTCGGCAAGTGCGACCACGGACGGGTCGGCCTTCACATCGGCCGCGGGGACCCCATCTTTGTCGGGGCTCGGGGCCGAGGCCCCCGAATCACCGGGCGAGGGTTCGCGTGTCATGGTGCCTCGTCTTGTCATGTCGGCATGGCCAAAACCGGCCTGCCGGTGCAAATCGGGCGCATCGAGGTTGACGATGCCGGTGCTTTTCTGCCTTGTGAGGGGCAGAGATGTCCAGATGCCCCGCTGGATGAGGACGCAGGAACGAATGCGACTTTTCAGGTTTTTCGCAGGCATGGCCACCGCGGCCGCGCTTGCATTTCCGGCCGGGGCCGAGCGGACGGACAGCGTCAGCTTCAAGGTCTACCTCAAGGGCTTGCCGATCGGCATCCTTGCCTTCAACGGGATCGAGAAGGACGGCGCCTATGCGGTGGCCGGCAAGCTGAAGGCCACCGGTATCGTCGGTGCGCTTCTCAAGGTGGGCTACGAGGCCGAGGTGCGCGGCGCCGTCGCAAACGGCGCCTTCGTGCCCGCCCGCTACAAGGAGATCAGGGACGATCGAAACGGACGGCGCACCGCCTGGATGGAATACCGGGACGGCGTGCCGGGACCGAAACGCTATGATCCGCCCCGCAAATCGACCTCGGGGGTCATCGACCCGGCTACGCAGAAGGGCACGGTCGACCCCTTGACGGCGCTCTACGTCGTCCTGCGCGATCAGGACGGACCCGATCCCTGCGACAGGGCGCTTGCCATCTTTGACGGCAAGAAACGGGCCGGACTTCGTCTTTCGCCCCTTGCCGCCTCGCCCGAGGAGGTCCGGTGCAGCGGCGAATATCGCAGGGTCGCCGGATATTCGGCGCGCGAGATGCGCGAAAAGCCGGTCTTTCCCTTCACGATCACCTATCGGCTGTCCGGTGGACGATGGCGGGCCGAACGCATCGACACCGACACGATACACGGCCGCGCGGTGTTGCGTCGGCGCTGAATGAAACGCCTGGGCCTTCCCGTCGAAGAGGTGCTCGCGCCCCTGCGCGCCGCGGTCGACCGAGAGGGCGCCGCGGTTCTCGTGGCCCCGCCGGGCGCCGGCAAGACGACGCTTGTGCCGCTTGACCTGGCCAGGGCCCGGCCGGACGCGAAGGTCTTGTTGATGGAGCCCCGGCGCCTTGCCGCCCGCGCGGCGGCCGAGCGCATGGCCGAGCTTCTGCACGAGCCGGTCGGCCAGACCGTCGGCTACCGCATGCGGGGCGAGGCACGGGTGTCGGAACGAACGCGGATCGAGGTCATCACCGAAGGCATCCTGACACGCATGATCCAGCGCGACCCCGCGCTCGACGGCGTCGGCCTCGTCATATTCGACGAATTCCACGAACGGTCCCTGAACGCGGATCTTGGCCTTGCGCTTGCGCTCGAGGCGCGCGCGACGCTTCGCGACGATCTTGCCATCGTGGTGATGTCGGCAACGCTTGACGCCGCGCCCGTCGCGGCGCTCCTCGGCGGCGCGCCGACCATCGCCTCCGAGGGGCGCGCATTCCCGGTCGAAACGCACTGGCTAGATCGCCCGCTCGGGCGCGAGGCGCGCCTCGAGGAGGCCGTTGCGGCAAGGGTGCTCGAGGCGCTCGGGGGCACCGAGGGCGACATGCTCGTCTTCCTGCCGGGCGAGCCCGAGATCCGCCGCGTCGCGTCACGCCTTGCCGGCCGGGTGCCGGACGGGGTGCACGTGCGCCCCCTCTTCGGCGCCATGGACCTTGCCGCACAGCGGGCCGCCATCGCCCCGCCCCCGTCCGGTCGGAAGATCGTCCTTGCGACCTCCGTCGCCGAGACCTCGCTGACCATTCCCGGCGTTCGTGTGGTCGTCGATTCCGGTCTTGCCCGGCGGGCGCGGTTCGACCCCGGCTCGGGGATGTCGCGCCTTGTCACCGAACGCGTCTCCCGCGCCGAGGCCGCACAGCGCCGCGGTCGCGCGGGGCGGACGGCTCCCGGGTGGTGTTTCCGGTTGTGGACCCGCGCGGAAGAGGGGGGCCTGCCGGCACACCCCCCGGCCGAGATCGAGATTGCCGACGTGACGGCGCTTGCCCTTGAAGTCGCCGTCTGGGGGACGCCGATCGAAGAACTTGCGCTTCTTTCGCCCCCGCCACCCGGCCCATGGGCCGAGGCACAGGCGCTTCTGCGCAGCCTTGGCGCGGTCGACGCCGAAGGGCGCGTCACCGAACACGGGCGGGCCATGGCCGCGCTTCCGGTCCACCCGCGCCTTGCCCACATGCTCCTCAGCGCCGGGCCCGCCGGCGCCACGCTGGCCGCGCTGTCGACCGAGCGCGACCCGCTTCTGCCGGGCGCACCCGTGGACATCTCGCTGCGGCTTGCGGCCGTCGAGAACCCGAAGGCCTTTGCGGCCGAGCACCCCTGGCCCGTGAACCGCGCGCGGCTCGAACGGATCCGGGCCGAGGCGCGACGGCTGGCCGCCGCCGTCCGCGACGGACCGTCGGAGCGCGGGCCCGGGGGCGACGATGCCCCGCCCTCGGCCGGCGCGCTTGCCGCCCTCGCCTGGCCGGACCGCATCGGGTTGCGCCGTCCCGGGGATCAGCCGCGATGGCTTCTGTCGGGCGGCAAGGGGGCGACGATGGACCCCGCCGACCCCATGGCCGGCGACCGGCTTGTCGTCGCCGTCGATCTTGACGGCCAGACCCGGGAAGCCCGCATCCGACAGGCCGCGGCGATCTCGGAAGCCGAACTGCGGGAACTCTTCGCCGATCGGATCCGCTTTCGGCGCCGGGCCGAATGGTCGCGCCGCGCCCGGCGCATCGAGGCCGTCGAGGAAGAGACGCTGGGCCGCATCGTCCTTGCGCGCCGGCGCTGGCAGGACTGCCCGCCAGAGGCACGGATCGCCGCCGCCCTTGACGGCGTGCGCGACCTCGGCCTCGATCAGCTTGGCTGGACACCGGCCGCGCGCCGTTTCCTAGCGCGGCTCCGCTTCCTTTCCGCCCGCCCCGGCCTGCCCGAAGGCGCCCTTCCCCGCGCGAGCGACGAAGATCTGATGGCCGCGCTCGACGCGTGGCTCGGGCCGTTCCTCGGCGGCGTCCAGACGGCTCAGGACATACGTGCCCTCGACCCCCTGCCCGCGCTCGAGGCGTGGGTCGGCTGGGAGGGCCGCCAGCTTCTCGACCGGCTGGCGCCGCCGTCATATGTCCTTCCGACCGGCAGGCGCGTCCCCGTCGACTATGGCGGCGATGCGCCAGGGATCGAGGCCCGCGTGCAAGAGCTCTTCGGCGTGACCACCCACCCCGTCGTCGGCCCGGACGCCTTGCCGCTTCGGATCACGCTGTTGTCGCCGGCAGGCCGGCCCGTTCAGACGACGACCGATCTGCCCGCCTTCTGGCGTTCTTCCTATGCCGACGTTCGCAAGGACATGCGGGGACGCTACCCCAAGCATCACTGGCCCGAAGATCCGGCCGCCGCCGCCCCTGCGCGCCGCACGCGCCCACGCGGCCACTAGTTTCAGCCGCGGGCCGGCACCTCGATCCCGGCTTCGCCGACATCGGCCGCGGCGACATCGGCCCGGTCATTGCCCTTCTCGTCACCCGCACAGACGGTCGCCGCCATGTCGGCACTCGGCAGCCGCGCAAGGCGCGCCTTGAAACGGCCGCCTGCCGAGGGGTGGAGATGTTCCGAAGGATCGGCCAGCGCAACACGGCGTCGCCGCGCCAGAAAGAGCCGGCCAAGCCCGCGCCACGTCCCCACCGCCGGCGCACGCGAATCGCGCGGGAAGCGCTCTCTCCAGCCCCGCGGCAGCGGCAGCCCGCAGGCCTCGGCCCGTTCGAGCATCCAGACAAGCGGAATGTTTGAAAGAGGCCTTGCCGCGGCAAAGTCACCGATCTGGCCGCCGACGTCGGCGTGGCTGCCGCGAAACCACATCTGCACGATCCGCCCGTTGGCGTGGTCGGTGCGCCACAGCACGGGCTCGTACGCCAGCCGCGTCTCGTCCAGAGCCAGCGCATGCGCGCCGTGGCGGATGTGCGGCCCGAGCTGATGGTCGTGAAACTCGTGCTCGACCGGGCAGATCCGCCAGAGAAGCGGCATGCGGATACCCAGCGCCTTCACGGTGTCGAAGACGCCGACGAACTCGATCTCGACCGCTTCGTGACAGTGCCGGGCGCGAAATGCCCGCGCGCCCGGGCTTTCGGGATCGCCCTGATAGTGCCGGTAGAGGATGGCGATGTTGCGTTCGGTCGCCGCCTCGGGGCGCAGAAGGCCGCAGGCGTTGATGAATCCGGCCAAGGAGCGCACCGCGAAGGCGCCGCGCGAATAGCCGAACAGCATGATCCTGTCGCCGGGCCGATAGCGCGAGGCGATGAAACCGTAGGCCCGGCGGATCTGTTCGTCGATGCCGATACCGGCAATCACGTCCACCATGTGCAGGAAACCGCGCCACTGGATCCCGGCTTCGTACTTGATCGAGACACGCGCCCCCTCGCGCCGGCGCGCCTCGCAAAGAAGCTTGTAGATGATGCCGGCGTTGGTTTCCCGGCCCACGTCGAGCGTGGACATCGTCCCGTCGAGGATGACGACATGGTCGACCGGGCCGCGACTGACCGAGGGTCGGTCCATCTCGACCCGGCGGCCCAGGCCGAACAGTCGCGATATCCCCCTCAGCACGTCCATGACGTCAGCGTCTTCCGTTCATCCGTTACCC
>RFGD01000286.1 GCA_003696705.1 Alphaproteobacteria bacterium
ACGCGATAGGGCGCGCGGCGCAATTCCGTGTCGTTCTCTGCAAGCGCGGCATAGACCATGGGCAGCTCGTGGGCGTTGGTGCCGATGGCCTCGACCTCTCGGCGCATGGCGATAAGGCAGTTCGACGTGCCGATGAAGGCCGGGCCAAGCCCTTCCATCAGCGCCTGCACGCACCAGTCCTGCCACAGGAAGGAATGGCGCCGCCGCGTCCCGAAGTCGGCAAGCTTCAGGTCCGGAAGCGCGCGAAGCCGCTCGATCTTCTCCCACAGGCGGGTCATCGCGCGCGCGTAGAGAACCTGAAGCTCGAACCGGCCGAGGTTGCGCAGGACGGCCCGCGAATGCAGCTCCATGATGACCGCAAGCGCCGGGATCTCCCACAGCATGACCTCGTGCCAGGGCCCCTCGAAGGTGAGTTCGTACTGTCCCTCGCGCTTCTCGAGGTGATAGGGCGGCAGCCGGAAATCCTCGAACCATTCCATGAAGTCGGGGCGGAACATCTGGCGCTTGCCGTAGAACATGTTGCCCCGAAGCCAGGTGGACTCGCCCCGCGAAAGGCGCAGGGTGCGAATATGGTCGAGCTGCTCGCGCAATTCGCCCTCGTCCACGATCTCGGCAAGGCGGATGGAATGCGTGCGGTTGATGAGCGAAAAGGTCACGTCCACCTTCGGCGCCCGGTGGAAGATGAACTGGCACATCAACAGCTTGTAGAAATCCGTGTCGATCAGCGACCGGACTATCGGGTCGATCTTCCAGTTGTGATTGTAGACGCGCGTTGCAATGTCGACCATCTCAGGGCTCCAGCCGCACGCCTTCGGCGCGCATCGCCTCTCGGGCGGCGTCGAGCGATCCGTCAAGGTCGATGGCACGACAGGCCGTCTCGCGCACCGTCACCGTGAAGCCAAGCCTTGCGGCGTCGACCGCCGAGTAGTGAACGCAGAAATCGGTGGCAAGGCCGACAAGGGTCAGCCGTTCAACCCCGCGGGTGCGGAGATACCCTTCAAGCCCGGTCGGGGTCTTCCTGTCGTTCTCGAAGAAGGCCGAATAGCTGTCGATCGCGGCACGAAACCCCTTCCGCACGATCACGTCGCCAAGCTCGGTGCGAAGCGCGGGGTGGAAATCGGCACCATCGGTGCCCTGCACACAGTGCACGGGCCACAGGACCTGCGTGCCATAGGAAAGCTCGACCGTCTCGAACGGCGCCTTGCCGGGGTGACTGGCCGCGAACGAGGCATGATCGGCCGGATGCCAGTCCTGCGTCAGGACGCGCACCGGAAATTCTGTCAGAAGTTCGTTGACCAGTGGCACGATCTCGTCGCCACCGGGCACGGCAAGCGCCCCGCCCGGGCAGAAGTCGTTCTGGACATCGATGACGATGATGGCTTCGTTGTCTGGTCGCATGGCGCTGATCTTCCCTGTCGGCAGCGTTGGATCTTGGGTAGGTTGCATGGCCCTGAAGGTCAATGCCCGTGGTTCTTGCCAGTCGTGGTCGCTTGCGGCACAGGAAGGCCATGCTGACCGTTGCCGCACTCTATCGCTTTGCCCATGTTGCCGACCCTGCCCGGCTTCGGGAAGACCTTCTTGAGCTTTGTGCGCCGGCAGGCATTCGCGGCAGCCTCCTTGTGGCGCCCGAGGGGGTCAACGGCACCGTCTCGGGCGGCCGCGAGGCGATCGACCGGCTCCACGCCTTCCTTGCCGGACCTGCGAGCATGCAGGGCCTCGAATGGAAGGAGAGCGCAGCCGAGACACACCCCTTCGGCCGGCTCAAGATCCGCCTCAAGCGCGAGATTGTCACGATGGGCCAGCCGGACGTCGACCCCGGCCGGGTCGTCGGTGAATATGTCGAACCCGAAGACTGGAACGCGCTGGTGCAGGCACCTGACGTCGTCCTGATCGACACGCGAAACGACTACGAGGTCGAGATCGGCACATTCCGCGGCGCCATCAACCCGGGCACGCGGCGCTTTCGTGATTTCCCCGCCTGGTGGGACCGCCACCACAACGTCTTGGCCGGCCGGCCCGTCGCCATGTTCTGCACGGGCGGCATCCGCTGCGAAAAGGCGACAAGCCTTCTGAAGGCCCGAGGCGTCGAGCGGGTCTTTCACCTGCATGGAGGCATTCTGCGCTATCTGGAGCGGATCGACCCCTCCGAAAGCCTCTGGCAGGGCGAGTGCTTCGTGTTCGACGAGCGCGTGTCCCTGGGGCACGGGCTTCGTCCCGGCGGCCTCGGGCTTTGCCGCGCCTGCCGGCGCCCCCTGACGGCCGGGGATCGCCTGAAGCCGGGTTACGAGGAAGGCGTGAGCTGTCATCGCTGCATCGACGAATATTCCGATGCCGACCGGGCGCGCTTTCGCGAGCGTCAGCGTCAGTTCGACCTCGCCCGCCGGCGCGAGGGCGAGCCCCGCCGACGCCCCGGGGCGTAGTCAGCGCATCAGGACGTAGGTCCCCGGCGCATCGCAGATTGCGCCATAGCCGGCGTCCGCCCGGCCCATCGGCGGCGGCGGCACCCGCCCGCCGGACCGGCGCGCAAGCCAGGCGGTATAGGTCCCCCACCACGATCCCGGACGCGGAGACGTCGCCGCAAGCCACTGGTCCGGGTCCGGCACGGGCTCGTCCTCGGCATGGCGCAGACGGCGGAAATGCGCCTTCTTCGTCCCTGGTGGCGCGACGATGCCGGTGTTGTGCCCACCGGAGACGAGCACGAAATCCGTCGGTGCCCGCATGAGGTACAGCATCTTGTAGACCGACTTCCACGGTGCGATGTGATCGCGCTCCGTCGCGACCGAGAACACGGGCAACTCGATGTCCGACGGGTGCACCCGCGTGCCTTCGATCTCGAGCCGGCCTTCCGCGAAGTCGTCGTTGAGATAGAAGTGGCGCAGGTATTCCGAGTGCATGCGGAAGGGCATGCGCGTGGCGTCCTGGCTCCAGGCGGCAAGGTCCGACGGCTTCGTGCGTTCACCCATCAGATACTCGCGCATCATCCGCGACCAGATCAGATCGCGCGACCGCAGGATCCTGAACGCCCCCGCCATGCGCTTCTGATCGAGATAGCCCTTCTCCCACATCATCGCCTCGAGAAGCTCGAGCTGGCTTTCGTTGATGAAGACCGAAAGCTCGCCCGCTTCGCTGAAATCGACTTGCGAGGCAAGGAACGACAGGCTGCCGAGACGGCCGTTGCCGTTGCGCGCATGGGCCGCCGCCGCGACCGCCAGAAGCGTGCCGCCAAGACAATAGCCAAGCGCGTTGACGCGGTCCTGTCCGGTGATCGCCGCGACCGCCTCGAGCGCGGAATCGACGCCCAGATGCACATAGTCCTCGAAGCCGATGTCCCGGTCCTCGGGGCCGGGGTTCTTCCACGAGATGCAGAAGACCGTATAGCCCTTGCGCACCAGATGGCCGATGAACGAGTTCTCGGGCCTGAGATCGAGGATGTAGTATTTCATGATCCAGGCCGGCACCACCAGAAGGGGAACGGCGTGAACCGTCTCGGTCGCGGGCGCATACTGGATCAGTTCGATCAGACGATTGCGATAGACGACCTTGCCCGGCGTAAGCGCAGTGCCGACGCCGGGGCGGAAGGCTTCGTCCTGCTCGGGCCGGTCGGTGGCAAGCCGGAGCAGGTCGTCGATCAGAAAGGCATAGCCGCGCGCAAGGTTCATTCCCCCTTCGCGAAGGGTCCTGTCGAGCACTTCGGGGTTCGTGGCGATGAAGTTCGATGGCGACAGCATGTCGAGCGCCTGCCGGGCCGAGAACTCGACAATCCGCTCGTGCCGCCGCGACACCCCGGGGACGCCCGTCGTGGCATTGAACCACCACTGCTGCCCAAGAAGGAAGGCCTGCCACAGGGTCCGATAGGGCTCTCGCTGCCAATCCTCGGCCTCGAAGCGGCGGTCCTGGGGAAGGGGCTCGATACAGGGCGGCGTGCGGTCGCTGCCGACCGCGCTCATCACCCAGTTCGACCATAGGCGCATCCACTTGCGCCCGGCCTTCCAGGCAAGTTCGGTCTGCTTGCCCGGCGAAATGGCAAGGTGGGTCGCCCAGTCGACCCAGGCCTCGGACAGGGCTTCGGCCGAGATCCCGCCGCTCGCCTCGGCCCAGCGCGCCCAGGCAAACCGGTCAAGGGTGCGAAAGGCGGGCTCGGGCCTTTCCTCGCCTTCGCCGCCGGCCGGACAGCCGGGCGCGGGAACCCCTGTCTTCGGGGCAACGGCCGGAAGCGCCAGCCTCGTCCCGCCCAGAGCGGGGCCGGTGTCCGCGCGATCCTCAGGAGCGGCCATCACCACCCTCGGCCGAGGACGCGCGGACGCGGGACAGGAATTCGATGTTCTTTGCCGTCGCCTGGGCAACTTCGGCCGCGTAGTCGCTCCACGCCTGTTGCCAGAAGGCCGCAAGTTTCGCCATCACCTCGGTCGGTCTGTCGGCCTCGGTGATCTCGGTAACAAGCTTGCGGTCCTTCTCGAGCCGCGCGCGCAGGAAGTCCACCATCTCGATGTTTCGCTCGATCAACTGTTCGAGCATTTCGGCCTGGCGCTTGACGACCTCGGGCGGCGTCGGCAGCTCGGGGCCGCCTGTCGTCTCTGTCGTTTTCCGTGCCATCTCCATCTCCCCCACTTCGGAAAAGGACGGCGCCATCATAACCCCTTTGGGCCGTCACGCGTTGACACCGATCAAGGCCGAGGGCTGCGGGGGATCACGTGGATGCCCTTGGCCAGAAGCGAGACCGCCGCCTCGACGCCGGGCGCCAGGCCGTTGCGTTCGGCGACATGCGCCGGGACCGAGAAGTTGATCGGCAACTCGGGTGCATGCGTCGGCCTCAGCGTGACATGGGCAAGCTGACCGACCTTGACCACGGCCTCGACCCGCCCCGGCACCGGATTCTCGCGCTCGCCCCGAGACGGGCGGTCACGACGATGAAGTACGACGAAGCCGTCGGGGACAACCCAGTCGACACGCGTGCCGTCGGGAACCTCCGGCACGCGCGCGACCTCGAGACGAAGACCCCGCCAGTCGAGACGCTCTTCGCCCGCCGCCGGGCGCACCAGCGTGCCTTCGAAAAGGTTGGTCACGTTGACGAGGCGGGCCACCTCGGCGGTTGCGGGCCGTGTCATGACCTCGGCCGGGGCGCCGGATTGAAGCGTCCGGCCTTCGTGAAGGACCGTCATGCGGCTGGCCAGAAGTGCCGCCTCCTCGAGGTCGTGGGTGACAAGGATGACGGGCGTGTCAAGCTCGCGGCACAGCACCGACACCTCGCGGTAGAGGCGCAGACGGGTCGACCGGTCAACGGCCGAAAACGGTTCGTCCAGAAGAAGAAGTTCGGGGTCTCTGGCCAGCGCCCGCGCCATGGCGACCCGCTGTTGCTGGCCCCCCGAAAGCTCGGACGGGCGGCGCGCCTCGAGCCCACCCATGTGCACGCGCTCGAGAAGTTCGGCGGCCCGCGCGGCACGCCGGCCTTTCGCCACATGCCCCATGGCCGCGATCACGTTCTCGGCGGCCGTCATGTGAGGAAAGAGGGCGTAGTTCTGGAACACGAACCCCACCCGTCGCCGGCGGGCAGGAACGAAGATGCCCGCATCGCTCGAAAACCATCGCGTCCCCCCGACCGCGATCTGCCCGGTCCGGACGGACCCGAGCCCTGCGATGGCGCGCAGGATGGTCGACTTGCCGCTGCCCGACGGGCCGACAAGCGCCAGCACCTCGGCCCGGTCCAGCCGAAGCGCGGCGTCCAGCGGCACGGGCTCATCCTGGGAAAGGCGGACCTCGACGAAGCTCATCGCCCCCGCCCCCTTCCGGTAAGGGCCGAGGTGGCCGCAATCGTCACAAGCGAGATCAGGAGAAGGACGAGTGACATGCGCGTCGCCGCCTCGAAATCGAAGGCCTGCACGCTGTCGTATATGGCGATGGCCGCGGTCCGCGTCTCGCCGGGGATGGCGCCGCCCACGATCAGGACGACGCCGAACTCGCCAAGCGTGTGCGCAAAGGTCAGCACGACCGCCGCAAGAAGGCCCGGCCAGGCAAGGGGAAGCTCGACCCGCAGGAATGCCTGGACCGACGACATGCCGCATGACGCCGCGGCCGCGCGAAGGTCGGGGTCGATGGCGGCAAGCGCGCGCTGCATCGGCTGCACCGCAAAGGGCAGGTTGAACAGGACCGAAGCCACCACCAGGCCCTCGAAGCTGAAGGCAAGGGGGCGGCCGAAAAGCTCGGCCCAGAGCCTGCCGGGTGGCGCAGACGACCCAAGGGCGACAAGCAGGAAGAACCCGAGGACCGTTGGCGGCAGGACCAGCGGCAGCGCGACCATGCCCTCGACGATCCAGCGCGCACGCGAATGCGTCACGGCCAGCCAGCGGCCGAACAGGATACCGAACGGCATCACCCAGACCACGGTCCAGAAGGCAAGCCGGAA
>RFGD01000287.1 GCA_003696705.1 Alphaproteobacteria bacterium
CCAGTGTTCAGGCGCGGATGCGCGCGTTCGTCGGATCCCATGCGGGACCGTCGGGCAGCACCTCGGCCTCTCGGCGTTCGCCGTAGATGTCCACGGTCAGACGCGTGCCCGGGGCGGCGTGCTCCTTTGCCACCATCGCCAGCGCCAGCGAGGCGCCGACGCGATACCCCCAGGCCGCCGAAAGCGTTTCACCGACGATCTTCCCGTCGCGCTCGACATTCGACATGTAGGGCGCATCGGCATCGCCGGCGTCCACCTTCAGCGTCACGAAGCGCTTTGCCGGCCCGCGCTCGCGCTCGGCCAGAAGGGCGGCCTTGCCGGGGAAATCCTGTGGCTTTTCGAGGCGCAGGAAACGCTCGAGGCCAAGTTCCAGCGCCGTGTAATCCGTCGAAAGATCCTGCTTCCAGGCCTTGTAGCCCTTCTCGATGCGCAGGCTGTTCAGCGCCCACATGCCGAAGGGCTTGGCGCCGGCGCCGATCACGGCCTCGAACAACGGCTTGATGTCGTCCATGGGGGCATGGATTTCCCACCCGAGCTCGCCGGCGAAACTGACACGCACAAGCATGCACTCGCGGCCCGCCACGGTCGCCTCCTGATGGCTGAGCCAGGGGGCCAGAAGATCGGCACTCGTCCCGATCCGTTCGAAGAGATGACGCGCCTCGGGGCCGGTGACGATCAGCGTGTCCCAGTCAGCCGTCTCGTTGACCAGGCTGAGCCCGTCCGGCAAGGCGCGGTCGAGAAGTTCGAAGTCGTGCCACTCGGCCGCGGCCGCGGTAATCAGCGTGAAGCGGTCGTCGCCATGGTTCAGGACGCTCATTTCGGTGACGACGCGCCCGCGATCGTCGGTGAAGTAGATGAGCCCGACGCGGCCCGGCCGCGGCAGCCCCGAGGCCATGCGCGACAGAAGCCAGTCGCCCGCCCCTTCGCCCGAAAGGACGAAGCGAGAGAACCCCGGCAGTTCCAGCACGCCGACGCCGTCGCGAACCGCTTCGCAGGCTTCGCGGATGCGCGGCTCCCAGGGGCCGTTTCGCGACCAGGTCTGCGTCGCGGCCTCGGACACGTCGTCGCCGGGCCTTGCAAACCAGTTGGCGCGCTCCCAGCCGTTGTAGGCGCCGAACTGGGCGCCCATGTCGGCAAGCTCTTCGTACAGGGGCGACGTCTTCTTCGGCCGGCCGGCCGGCCATTCGTGCCAGGGGAAATGCATCGCGTATTCGTGGCCATAGACCTCCTTGGCCTTGGCGACGCAGTAGTCGTGGTCGGTATAGTCGGTGAAGCGCCGCGGATCGCAGGCCCACATGTCCCACTCCGTGCCGCCTTCCGTGATCCACTCGGCCAGCACCTTCCCGGCCCCGCCGGACTGGGCGATGCCGAAGGTGAAGACACAGGCTTCGAAGGCATTGGGGACGCCGGGCATGGGGCCGATCAGGGGGTTGCCGTCCGGTGCATAGGGAATGGGCCCGTTGATGACCTTCGAGATCCCGGCCTCGCCCAGGATCGGCACGCGGCGCATCGCGTCCTCGATATACCACTCGAGCCGCTCGAGATCGTCGGGATAGAGCTGGAACGAGAAATCGTCCGGCATGGGGTCGTTCGGATCGACCCAGTGTGCCTTGCAGTTGCGCTCGTAGGGTCCGAGGTTCAGGCCGAACTTCTCTTGCCGCAGGTAGTAGGACGTGTCGACATCGCGAAGAAGCGGAAGCTTGTGGCCGACCTCGCGGCTCCACGCCTCGAGTTCGGGGATCTCCTCGGTCAGAAGGTACTGGTGCTCCATGACAGCCATCGGGACCGTCCGTCCGCCGAAGGGGCGGAACCACTCGCCGACGCGCTGCGCATAGTAGCCGGCGGCATTGACCACGTATTCGCAGCGGATGTCGCCCTTTTCCGTGTGGACGATCCATTCGCCGTTCTTGCGGCTGACGCCGGTCGCCGGGCAGAAGCGCAGGATCTGCGCGCCCATCGACCGCGCGCCCTTTGCCAGCGCCTGTGTCAACTGGGCCGGGTCAATGTCGCCGTCAGCCGGGTCATACAGCGCACCCTCCAGCTCGTGGAGTTCAAGGAACGGATACCGATCCCGGATTTCCGAGACCCCGAGAATGTCCAGATCCATGCCCTGACGACGCCCCATGGCCGCGGCGCGGGCGAATTCGCGCATGCGCTCGGCCGAGTGCGCAAGCCGGATCGAACCGGTGACGTGATAGTTCATCGGATAGTCGACCTCGGCCCCCAGACGCCGGTAAAGCTCGGTCGAATACCGCTGCATGTTCATGATGGCCCAGGACGTCGAGAACGTCGGCACGTTCCCCGCCGCGTGCCAGGTGGAACCCGCGGTAAGCTCGTTCTTCTCGAGAAGGACGCAGTCCGTCCAGCCGGCCTTGGCAAGATGATAGAGCGACGAGGCGCCGACCGCGCCACCGCCGATGATGACCACGCGCGCCGTGGTTGGAATCTGGGACATGCGTCACCTCCCTTTTTGCCGCCCGCGGGCGGTCGATCGTTGCTTGCGCCACCCCGCAATCGCGCGGCGGCGATGTCCTTTCGGGCACGGGACACGGCTGCCCATCGCGCCCGGTCGTCAATATACCGGCGGCGCGATCACCCAGATCACCACCGCCGTTTCGTCATGGGGGTTTGCCCAGGCGAAGGGCTCTCCCCGGATGCGGAAGCTGTCCCCGGGTCCGACCGTGAACTTGTGGCCGCCGATCTCGAGCTCGAGACGCCCGGCCACGACATAGCCCACTTCCTGGGTCGGCCGTTCGACCGTGCGACCCAGGCGGGCGCCCGGCGCGAAACTCGAGCGCAAGACCTCGAAGTCGTCCGTCAGATCGGGCGACAGCAGCTCTTCGGACAACCCCGGCGCGTCGCCGCCAAGCTGCCGCCGGCTGCCGGCCCGCACGATCCGGCCGGCCTCGGGGCCTGTCGCCGGCGCCTTGCCGAAGAACAGCGACAGCGGCACATCCAGCGCCGCAGCAAGAAGGCGAAGATCGTCGATGCCGGGGCGGGAAATGCCGCGTTCGACCTGGCTGAGCCAGCCGACCGACTTGCCGACCTGCGCCGCCAGCGCCGCAAGCGTCAGCCCGCGGGTCCGCCGAAGCGCGCGCACGTCCGCCCCGAGGCCTTCCGGCTTCCGGGTGCTCTGAAGCGCGTTCGCCGCCGCGTCTTCAACAGAGCTTCTCTCCATGCGAATCCGGCGCCCCGAGACGTGAAAAAATTGCCGACAATTTCATTGTTGGTGCGCCGCGGCGCCGTTGGCAAGAAAAATTTCAGTCCTGGACCTCGGGGCGCGCAAAGGCGATTGCCAGGATCGCCGAAAGCCCGCGTTCGTCCTCTCGATCGAATGCGGCGGGCCGATCGCTGTCGATGTCGAGAACGCCGAGAAGCCGGCCGCGAAAGTCGCGGACGGGAAGGACGATCTCGGATCGGGTCGAGCTTGCACAGGCAATGTGCCCCGGAAACGCGTCCACGTCGTCGACGATCTGGGTGCGGCCCGTCCTTGCCGCGGCGCCGCACACCCCCCGCGAAAAGGGGATGATCAGGCATCCGTGCCCGCCCTGATAGGGCCCGATCTTCAGAAGCCCCGGCGCGACGACCCGATAGAAACCGGTCCAGTCGAATCGGTCGTCGGCATGATGGACCTCGCAGGCGACCGTGGCCATGAGCGCGATGGGGTCGTCTTCACCCTCGACCAGCGCACGGATGCGCTGGCCAAGTTCATTGTAGTCGGCGCGGGCCATCGCTCAGACCCGCTCGATGGCGATTGCCGTGCCCTCGCCACCACCGATGCAGATCGCGGCGACGCCGCGCTTCAGTCCCCGGCGTTCGAGCGCGTTGAGAAGCGTGACGAGGATCCGCGCCCCCGACGCGCCGATCGGATGGCCAAGGGCACAGGCGCCGCCATGGACGTTCATCTTCTCGCGCCCGATTCCCATTTCCTTCATGAAGGCCATGGGCACGACGGCGAAGGCCTCGTTGACCTCCCACAGATCGACGTCATCGACCGACCAGCCAAGGCGCTGCAGAAGCTTCTGCGCCGCGGGGACCGGCGCGGTGGTGAACCAGCCCGGCGCCTGGGCATGGCTGGCATGGCCCAGAACCCGCGCCCTCGGCCTCAGACCGCGGTCCCTGGCGACCGCGCCGCGCGCCAGCACCAGCGCCGCCGCGCCGTCGGAAATCGACGACGAATTCGCCGGTGTCACCGTGCCGCCTTCTCGAAAGGCGGGTTTCAGATGCGGGA
>RFGD01000288.1 GCA_003696705.1 Alphaproteobacteria bacterium
GGCGTGATGATGGTGCAGGGTGTCGCGACCGACGCGCCCGTCATCGGTGAGATCAAGCCGCTGCCGCAGGGGGCGGGGGATCTTCGCGCCGGCGACCGGATTCTCTCGGTGGGCGGGATCGAGACGCCCGGCTACGACGATCTCTTTGCCGCGGCCGACAGGATCGAACCCGCGCCGCTTGTTCCCTATGAACTCGACCGGGATGGCCAGCGGCTCGACGGCCAGGGGCCGTTCCCGATGCCGCCGATCGTGGACGCGGTGCAGCCGCGGTCGGCCGCCGCCGACGCGGGGCTTCGTCCCGGCGACGTGATCGTGCGCGTCGATGGCCAGCCTGTCTATGCCTTCCGGCAGGTCCGGGAGATCGTCACGAACGGTGACGGCCGCCCGCTTCGGTTGGGAATCTGGCGCCAGGGGGCCGAGCTTCAGGTCGTGCTGGCGCCGCGCAGGGTCGATCTTCCGCTGCCCGAAGGCGGGTTCGAGACGCGCTGGCTCATCGGCATTTCGGGCGGCCTCTTCTTCGAGCCCGAGACGCGCCGGGCCGGCCCGTTCGAGGCGCTGCGCTTCGGGGTCGAGCAGACGGGGTTCATCATCCGCTCGTCGCTGTCGGGGCTCGTGCACATGATCTCGGGCGCGATCTCGAGCTGCAATCTCAGTGGCCCGGTCGGAATCGCCGAAACCTCGGGGCAGGCCGCGCGGGCCGGTCTTGGCTCGTTCGTCTGGTTCATCGGTGTCCTGTCGGCCGCCATCGGGCTTCTCAACCTGTTCCCGATTCCGGTTCTCGATGGCGGGCACCTTGTGTTCTATGCGTGGGAGGGGCTGACCGGACGTCCGCCCAGCGATCAGGTGGTGCGTTTTCTCATGGCCATCGGGATGGCGCTGATCCTGACGATGATGATCTTTGCCATGGCCAACGATCTGTTCCTGTGTCCGTAGGGCCGAATCGAATCGTTTGACGGTCCGACGACGGCGACAATCGGCACCTTTTCGTCAAATTTTACGCCAATGGGAAATGACCCGTCGGGCCGGATCTTGCCGCATTCGGTGCGCGCCGAGGCGCCACTCGCGACCCTCCAATGTTCGCGGTAGGGAAACAGTTGGGGCGGCAAGCGGCGGCGAACTTGCGGCATGTCGCGCGCTTTACCCCGA
>RFGD01000289.1 GCA_003696705.1 Alphaproteobacteria bacterium
CGATCCGGCAGGCCAAGATCGACAAGGCAGACGTCCGGGGGCTGACGTGCGATGGCGACCTCGAAGTCGCGGGCCCGCGCAAAGGTCGAAGTCCTGAAGCCCGCTTCCTCGAGCGCTTCGGCCAGAATGCTGCGGATCTCGGGTTCGTCGTCCAGAATGGCAACGCGTGCCATGTCAGGCTCTCCCTTCGCTGGTGAGAAATCGTGCGAGCGCGTCAAGCTCGAACGGCTTGCGGATCAGCGGAAACTCGGCGGCGGCGCGGCGCATTTGCGCATCCGTCGGCGGCAGCGACGTCATGAGGCGGATGTCGGCCGTCGGCAGGACCTCGCGAAGCGATCGGACAAGGGTCAGCCCGTCCTCGGAACCGTTCAGCGTGATGTCCGAGAGAACCAGATCGACCGCGGCGGCCTCGGCCAGGGCGCGCGCCTCATGGGCGTCGGCCGCTTCGACCACGTTGTGGCCAAGGGCGACGAGCATTTCACGCACCGAGGCCCGGACATCGGCCGTGTCCTCGACGAGAAGGACAAGCCGCGGCGTCGTCGCATCCGGCGCCGGCCGAAGCGGAAGCCGGAAGGTGACCTGCGCGCCGCCCGAGGCGCGGTTGCGAAGCCGGATGGTGCCACCGGAAAGCTTGACGAAGTCGTAGACCATGGCAAGCCCGAGGCCCGAGCCTTCCGAGCGCCGCGTCGTGAAGAAGGGATCGAGGGCATGGGCCAGCGCCTCGTCGCTGAAGCCGGGCCCGGTGTCGGTGACCGAGATCTCGAACCAGGTCTCGCCGCGACGCCGGGCCGCGATCTCGATCACGCCGCGGGACGTGCCGGCACCGGCAATGGCATCGCGCGCATTCAGGACAAGGTTGAGAAGCGCGTCCTGAAGCGAGCCGGCGTCGACAAGCACCGCCCGGTCGAGATCCTCGATCGAGGTCGAGAGGGTGATGCCGTCGGGCAGTGACGGGCCGGCGATGGTCGCAAGCTCGCGCAGGAGCCGGGCGATGTCGGTCGGCACGTCCCTGAGTTCGCGGGGACCCGAAATCCGGCCGATGCGGTCGAGCAGGGCGCCGCCGCGGCGCGCCGCCGCCTGCGTGGCCCGGACAAGTTCGGCCGCCTCGTCCGGCAGGTCGGGCATGCGCGCAAGCTTTCCCTGAAGGCCAAGGATGATCGTGAGGAGATTGGCAAAGTCGTGGGCCATGCCGCTGGTCAGCTGGGCGGCGAGGGCACGCTTGCGGCTTTGCGCCAGGGCGGCGCGGGCCTGGGTTTCCTCGGTGATGTCCATCGACAGGATGTAGACGCCGCGAACCGGGCCCGTGTCCCCGGTGGTGTCGGGCGTGAAGGCGACCCTGAGGCGCCTGCCGGTCGGCTCGTGGGTGAATTCGAAGACGGACGGATGGCCGGCCCAGGCCCGTTCGAGGTGCGGGCGGATCCTTGCGCGCGCCTCGGGACCCAGCACTTCGGCCAGCGTCTTCCCGACGATGTCGGCCGGTGCGGTGGCAAGGATGTTGGAAAGACGCTTGTTCGAATAGGTATAGCGTTCCTCGAGGTCGAGGTGCGCGATATGGGCCGGCGTCATTTCCGTCGCAAGGCGGGTGCGTGCCTCGGCCTCGGTCAGCTCGCGCTGGGTCTCGGCCAGGGCGGCGTTCGTGGCCGCGAGCATCCGGTTGGCCTCGGCCAGGCGCTCGGCATGGGCGAGGAGCTGTTCGGAAAGCTGCGCCGAGCGCGCGCGCAGCATCTGCTCGTGGGCCTTGGTTTCGGTGATGTCGGTATAGACGGTGACCCATCCGCCGCGGGGAAGCGGGGTGCCCTCGACCGAGATCGTGCGCCCGTTGGCGCGCTCGCGCTCCATGTAATGGGGTTCGAAGGCGCGGGCCTGACGCACCTTCTCGGCGACGAAGCGTTCGATGTCGCCGACGTCGCCATATTCGCCACGCGACGCGAGGTAGCGGATCGTCTCGGCAAAGCCGGCGCCGGGCGTCACAAGGTGATCGGGCAGGTCGAACATTTCCCGAAAGCGACGGTTCGAAACCCTGAGCCGCAGGTCGGCACCATAGATCGATATCGCCTGCTGGATGAGGTTGAGCCCGGCGGCCATCAGCCGGGCGCGGTCGGCATCCTGGGTTTCCATCGGTCGCATGGTCCGTGTTGTCGCACCCCTCGGCCTATCATCCGCGGCCGCCCCCGGGAAGCCCGGCCGGTGCCTCGGCCGCGAACAACAATTCGTTACAATCGGGAAAAAGTCACGAAAGGTTTGACGTCCAGAAAATTCTCGACAGGCTGTAGGGAAAAGGAATCGCTGCACCGGCCGCGCGGTCGGGAAAAACAAGGCGCAGCGAAGGGAGGAGCCTTTGGCACGAGATACAACGGCGCCCGACGCGGCCGAACTGGCCGGCCTCGAAACCATACCACGGCTTGTGGCGCGAAATGCCCGCGAGTTCCCGGACAGCCCCGCCTTCCGCGAGAAGGAGTTCGGGATCTGGCAAAGCTGGACCTGGGCCGAGGCCGCGGCCGAGATCGAGGCGCTGGCGCTTGGCCTTCTCGAACTGGGTCTGGCGCCCGGCGAGAAGGTCGCGATCGTCGGCCGGAACCGCCCGTATCTCTACTGGGCGATGACGGCGGCCCAGATGAACGGCGCCGTGCCGGTGCCGGTCTATCAGGATTCGGCCGCCGAGGAGATCGCCTACGTCCTCGATCATGCCGACGCGACGATGGTGATCGCCGGCGATCAGGAGCAGGTCGACAAGGTGATCGAAGTGAAGCCGCGGCTCGGCAAGCTGCGCGAGGTCGTCTATGTCGATCCGCGCGGGCTGCGGAAGTATGACCACACGCATCTGCACGATTTTCGCGCGGTGCAGGAGCGCGGGCGCAAGGCCTCGGCCGCGCAGCGCGACGAGCTTGCCCGGCGGGAGGCCGCGCGCGGGCTCGATGACATTTGCGTCATGCTCTATACGTCGGGCACGACGGGCCGGCCCAAGGGCGTGGTGCTTTCGAACCGGAACGTCATTGTCACCTCGAAGAATTCATCGGCCTTCGACAAGCTGACGCGGAACGAGGACATCCTCGCCTATCTGCCGATGGCCTGGGTCGGCGATTTCATCTTTTCGGTCGGTCAGGCCAACTGGTGCGGTTTCTGCGTGAACTGCCCCGAAAGCGAAGAGACGATGATGACCGACATGCGAGAGATCGGTCCGACGTATTTCTTCGCGCCGCCGCGCTTCTTCGAGTCGGTCCTGACGAACGTCATGATCCGGATGGAGGATGCCGGGCGGCTCAAGCGCTGGCTGTTCCGTCACTTTCTCGATCTTGCCCGCAAGGTGGGTCCGCGGATCCTTGACGGAAAGCCGGTCCCGCTTGGCGACCGCATACGCTATGCCCTCGGCGAGGTGTTGATCTACGGACCGCTCAAGAACGTGCTCGGCTTCAGCCGGATACGCCTTGGCTACACGGCCGGCGAGGCGATCGGCCCCGAGATCTTCGAGTTCTACCGCTCGCTCGGCATCAACCTCAAGCAGCTCTACGGCCAGACCGAGGCGACGGTCTACATCACCCAGCAGCCCGATGGCGAGGTCTACGCCGACACCGTCGGCGTGCCGAGCCCGGGCGTCGAGCTGCGCATCGCCGACAACGGCGAGGTCTTCTA
>RFGD01000040.1 GCA_003696705.1 Alphaproteobacteria bacterium
CCCACGGCGGCCGTCGCCTTCACCATCAACCACATTGCCGCGGTGTTCCTTCCGGCGCTTCTGGGCTATCTTTGGGTTCTCTCGCCGAAGATCGTCTTCGTGCTCGCGGCCGGGATCGCGGTGATGTCGCTGTTCCTGGCGCTTCTCATCCCCCGCCACCCCGAGCCGGGGCGAGAGACGATCCTTGCCCGTCGCGCTGCACCTGCAGGGATCTGAGGCGGGACGGGCGGGCAGCGCCGCGCCGCTGGCGCGCGTGACGGCGAAAACTTGGGAAGGCTTTCAGGGAGACCGGCGATGTCTGGACATGCAAGACCCACGAACATTCCCGCGCCCGAGGCGGCGCTGCCGGGTCGCCCGGACCCGGTGGGCGGGCGGATTGCGCATTACCTGTTCGGCCGTCCCGTCTCGGCCGCGGCGCCGGATGGCTTTCTGGAAATTCACCTTGGAATGGGCTGCTTCTGGGGCGCCGAGCGGCTGTTCTGGCAGCTGCCCGGCGTCTGGTTGACGGCGGTCGGCTATGCGGGGGGCCACACGCCCAACCCGACCTACGAGGAGGTTTGTTCGGGCATGACCGGCCATGCCGAGGTCGTGCGCGTCGTGTTCGACCCCGCCGTCATCCCGCCCGAGGCGATCCTGAAGGCGTTCTGGGAAAACCACGATCCGACACAGGGCATGCGTCAGGGAAATGACGTCGGGACGCAATATCGCTCCATCGTCCTTGCGCCAGACGCGAAGACGCGGGCCTTGGCCGAGGAAAGCCGCGCGGCCTATGGCGCACGTCTTGCGGCTGCCGGGCTCGGGCCCATCACGACCGAGATCGCCGGCGCGGGCCCCCTTTACTACGCCGAGGACTATCACCAGCAATATCTGGCAAAGAACCCGAATGGCTATTGCGGCCTTGGCGGCACCGGGGTCGCATGCCCGGTGGGAACGGGTGTCTGAAGGCGCACTTGACGGGGTGGCGTCGCGGCTCTATCCGGCACGGCCTGAAAGGTGGACACGATGACAACCTTTACCGCATTCACGACCCTCGAGAGCCGGGAACGGGCCGAAGCCCTGGGCGAGGCGCTCGAGCGCCTCGACCCCGCGCCCACAGGCATCGGAGTCATCGAGATCGAGGACGGCTCGGGCTTCTGGGAGGTGGGCGGCTACTTCACCGACAGGCCCGACGACACGTCGCTGGACATCCTTGCCGCGGCCTTCGGGGCCCGGCCCTTCGTCGTGTCCGAGCTTCCCGAAACCGACTGGGTCGCCCATGTGCGCCGCGAACTGGCCCCGGTCGAGGCCGGCCGCTTCTTCGTCTACGGCAGCCATGACGCCGACAAGGTGCCCGCCGATCGCGTCGCCCTTCTGATCGAGGCGGCCATGGCCTTCGGGACCGGTCATCACGCGACGACACAGGGGTGCCTTCTGGCGCTCGACCGGCTGGTGGACGGTGGATTCGTCGGCCGGAACGTCGCCGACATCGGTTGCGGGACCGCCGTTCTTGCCATGGCGGCGGCGCGCGTCTGGCCCGGGGTGATACTCGCATCCGACATCGACGCGCAGGCGGTCGACGTTGCCCGGGCGAATGTCGAGGCGAACGGCCTTGCCGGCCGGGTCGAGTGTCTTGTGGCCCCCGGCTTCGAACACCCAAGACTGCAGCAGGCCGCACCCTTCGACGTCGTTTTCGCGAACATCCTCATGGCGCCGCTCATCGCCCTTGCCCCCGAGATGGGGCGGAATGTCCTGCCCGGCGGGGTCGCGATCCTGTCGGGCATCCTGAACGAGCAGGCGCCCGCCGTCATCGACGCCTACCGCGCCGAGGGCTTCGATCTTCTCGACACAAGGCCCATCGGCGACTGGTCGACCCTGAGCCTGGTGCGGAAATCTCTCTGACTGCCAAAAGATTGCCCAGATTGCATCCTAACATGGCCCCGGTCGTGGTGTGTGTGGTGTGTTCCGGAAGGTTTCTGTGCGATGGATCGGTATCACGAGGTTTTCATGGAGCGCATCGGGCGGATCGTGGCCCGGCACGCGCTCTACCAGCGGGGGCAGTATGACGTCGTCGTTCGCGACGACGGCCTTGTCACGCGCGTTCCCCGCCCATCGGGAGTTCTGGGGTTCTGGACATTCTTGCGAAAGCGCCTGACGCGCCGTTCGCTCGGGTTCGCCGCCGCAGAGGTCGGTCCCGAGGACGCGTCAACGCTGCTCATCCGCCGTCGGCGTCGCCGCAGGACGCTGCGTGTCGGCATTCCGTGGCGCGGACTTCTGGGGGCGGTCGCGACGGTCATCTTCTTCAAGGCGCTGATCCTGGCCTTCCTGGGCGACGACCTTTACGCGCTTCGTCTTGAGGAAATGCGCCAGGGTGGCCTGGTGCGATCCGTCTCGGCCCGGGTGCTGGCGCCCGACCGCCCGACCGAATGGCTGGCCGTCGTGATGCGAGAGCACATCCTGGCCCATTTCCGGGCCTGAGCGCCCCCGCCGACCAAGCCCCGCACGAACGCGAAACGGCGGCCACCGCGGCCGCCGTTCACGCTTTGGGCAGCGCGTGCCGTGCCTCAGAACTCGCGGAGGTTCCGCTCTACGAAGGCGTCGATGTCGCCGCGCGACAGGCCGATGTCGTCAAGCTCCCGATCCGAAAGGCGGGAAAGCGCGCGCCGTGTCAGGCGGGCGTTGTTCCACGCGACGAGGGTCGCGACGCCACGACGGAGGCGCGCGGCAAGCCGGTCAGCCGCCGAAAGGCCGGCAAGGTGGGTGTGGACCGTCTGGATGTTGGCCATGGTTCTGTTCCCGCAAGGCGCCGCGCGGGCGCGTTTCAGACGGCGGACAGGTAGTCCCGCC
>RFGD01000290.1 GCA_003696705.1 Alphaproteobacteria bacterium
CCTGCCGATGTGACCGTTGATTGCGGAAACATCCCCGCTCCGCCGGTTGTGACGGCAACGGACAACTGCGACAGCAACCCGATTGTGACGATGAACGATGTGCAGACCAACGGCTGCCCCTACACCATCTTCCGCACCTGGACGGCTACCGATGCCTGCGGAAACAGCAGCAGCCTGACCCAACGCATCCGGGTGGAAGACAACGAGGCACCGAGCTTCGACCACCTGCCGGCCGACACCATCGTCAGCTGCGACGGCATACCGCCTGTGGACACGCTCCTGGCATTCGATAACTGCGACACCAGCCTGATGCTGACCTTCGGTGAAACGACCAACGGCACTGGCTGCAACTATACCATCACCCGGACCTGGACGGCAACGGACGATTGTGGCAACACCTTCGTTCACACCCAGGACATTCAGGTGATTGACAATGAGGCGCCGCTGTTCAGCAGTGTTCCTGCTGACATTACCGTCGCCTGCGGCAATGTGCCACCTGCTGACACCCTCAGCATCAGCGATACCTGTGATCCTGCGCCGAGCCTGATCTTCAACGAAGTGACCGGCACCGGCTGCCCGTACACCATCACCCGTACCTGGACAGCTACCGATGCCTGCGGCAATGCGGACAGCATCGTTCAGGTGATCACGGTGGTGGACACCTTGGCACCGCAGATCGTGGGTGTGCCTGCTGATACCACCATTCAGTGTGGTGAGCAGCTGCCATTGGATGCGATTTATGCCACCGACAACTGCGCTGATTCTGTCGCCTTGCAATACAATGAAGTGGTTGACAGCACAGATGTGTGTGATGTAGTGGTGACCCGCACCTGGACGGCTACCGACGACTGTGGCAATGTTGCGACAGCGACACAGACCGTCCACATCATCGACACGCTGGCTCCGGCCATCGTCTTCAACCACCCGTGGCTGGCAGGCTTCCAGGATGGCGACACCCTGGTGATGGACTGCTCCAACACGGAGGTGTTCGGTGCTCAGAGTGCCGATGCCATCGATGGTTGCAACGAAGCCGTGATCGGATTTACCGAAGGAAGTGTGCTGATCGGTGATTGTGAGACGGATGGCTTCCTGCTCAGCCTCAACTGCAAGTGGACGGCCACGGATGCCTGCGGCAATTCAACCTCCATTACCATCACGATGGTGATCGTGGATACCCTGCCGCCTGTTTTCACAAGTGTGCCGGCTGACACCACCATCAATTGTGGTGATCCCGTTCCACCTTACGGAAATGCTGTGGCGGAAGATGCCTGTGGCAATGCCCTCATCTCAGCC
>RFGD01000002.1 GCA_003696705.1 Alphaproteobacteria bacterium
CAAGATGGACAAGATCGGCGCCGACTTCTTCAACTGCGTGCACATGATCAAGGACCGCACCGGCGCCCAGCCGCTGCCGATCCAGATCCCGATCGGGGCCGAGGACCAGCTGGAAGGCATCGTCGACCTCATCACCATGGAAGAGTGGACGTGGAAGGGCGACGACCTGGGCGCCACCTGGACGCGTCAGCCCGTTCGCGACGAGCTGAAAGAGCTTGCCGAGGAATGGCGCAGCAAGATGATCGAGCTTGCCGTCGAGATGGACGACGAGGTCATGGAGGCCTACCTCGAGGGCGAGGAGCCCGACGCGGCCACCCTTCGTCGCCTGATCCGCAAGGGTACGCTCGGCATGGACTTCGTGCCGGTCCTGGCCGGTTCGGCCTTCAAGAACAAGGGCGTGCAGCCCCTTCTGAACGCGGTCATCGACTATCTGCCGAGTCCGCTTGACATCCCGGCCTATGTCGGCTTCCGCCCGGGCGACGAGACCGAGACGCGCAACGTCGAGCGTCACCCGTCGGACGACGAGCCGTTCTCGGCGCTTGCGTTCAAGATCATGAACGACCCGTTCGTCGGTTCGCTGACCTTCACCCGGATCTACTCGGGCACCCTGAAGAAGGGTGAGTCGGTCATGAACTCGACCAAGGGCAAGCGCGAGCGCATCGGCCGCATGATGATGATGCACTCGAACAATCGCGAGGAAATCGAGGAAGCCTACGCCGGCGACATCATCGCCCTTGCCGGTCTGAAGGAGACGACGACGGGCGACACGCTTTGCGATCCGAAGGATCCGGTGGTCCTCGAGACGATGACCTTCCCCGATCCGGTGATCGAGATCGCTGTCGAGCCCAAGACCAAGGCCGACCAGGAGAAGATGGCCGCGGCGCTGGCCCGTCTGGCCGCCGAGGACCCGTCCTTCCGCGTCGAGACCGACCTCGAGTCGGGCCAGACCATCATGAAGGGCATGGGCGAGCTGCACCTCGACATTCTGATCGACCGCATGAAGCGCGAGTTCAAGGTCGAGGCCAACATCGGTGCGCCGCAGGTGGCCTACCGCGAGACGATCAGCCAGAAGGCCGAGGTCGACTACACGCACAAGAAGCAGACCGGCGGCTCGGGCCAGTTCGCGCGCGTCAAGATCGAGATCGAGCCGACCGAGCCCGGCGAAGGCTATTCGTTCGAAAGCCTCATCGTCGGCGGCGCGGTGCCGAAGGAATACATCCCCGGCGTCGAGAAGGGTATTCAGTCGGTCCTCGACTCGGGTCCCCTGGCCGGCTTCCCGGTGATCGACGTGAAGGCCCGTCTCATCGACGGTGCCTACCATGACGTCGACTCGTCGGTCCTGGCCTTCGAGATCGCCGCCCGTGCGGCGATGCGCGAGGCCATCAAGAAGGCCGGCCCGAAGCTTCTCGAGCCGATCATGAAGGTCGAGGTCGTGACGCCCGAGGAATACACCGGTGGCATCATCGGCGACCTGACCAGCCGTCGCGGCCAGGTCACGGGGCAGGAGATGCGCGGCAACGCCGTCGTCATCAACGCCTTCGTGCCGCTTGCGAACATGTTCGGCTACATCAACACGCTTCGCTCGATGTCGTCTGGCCGTGCGCAGTTCACGATGCTGTTCGACCATTACGAGCCGGTCCCGCAGAACATCGCGGAAGAGATCCAGAAGAAATACGCGTAAGGGGCATCCCCTTACGCCTTGAAATGACAGGAGGCCACCATGGCAAAGGCAAAGTTTGAGCGTACGAAGCCGCACGTGAACGTTGGCACGATTGGTCACGTTGACCACGGCAAGACGACGCTGACGGCAGCGATC
>RFGD01000291.1 GCA_003696705.1 Alphaproteobacteria bacterium
AGCCCCTCTGTCGGCAACGAGAACTCCGTGACGCCCTCGAAGCGCAGGCGATTGATGACGGTCCCTGCGACGGCCGCAATGACGATGGGGGCGAAGGCATGGACCGCGAAGTGGCGCAAGACGACCTCGAGCGCGAAGATGGTCCCCGCAATCGGCGCGTTGAACGAGGCCGAGACGGCACCTGCCACGGCGCAGCCCAGAAGGTCGCGGCCGGTCATCCCCGAGGCGTTGATGCGATCGGCAACCCAGCTCGACATCACGCCGGCGATGTGGACGACCGGGCCTTCCCGGCCGCTCGAGCCCCCCGTCGACAGGGTGACGAGCGAAGCCAGCGCCGAGGCAATGCCGGCCCGACGCTCGACCCGGCCCCTGTTGAGCGCCGCCCCGGCAATGACGTCCGCCACGGACCTGACGCGTCCGTCGGGTGTGAAGAAGTGCAGAAGAAGCCCGACCGCGAACCCGCCGGCCACCGGCACCAGGACGATCCACCACCAGGGCAGCCCGGCCACGACCTCGGTCAGGTTGCGGTCGTCGCCGCCATAGGCCAGGCGTTCGAGCTCCGTGACGGCAATGCGAAAGGCGAGCGCGGCCGCCCCCGCCGCAGCGCCAAGCCCAAGGGCGAGAAGCCAGAACTGCGCCTTGCTTGGCCCCTCGCTTCGCAAGACCTCCCAGGCGTGGGCGAGGGTTGCGCCCAGGCGGCTCAGCATCTCCCGAAGCCCCGTCGCGAACATCACTCCCCCATCCCGGACTTGCAGCGGCCGGTGCCGTGCCGGCCCCTTCCTAGGTCAGACACCGCCGGGCAGCAAGGCAGAGGCGCCGCCCCTTCCCCCTTGCCCGCGCAACGCGCCCTCAGCCCGCGACAAGCGCCCGCGCCGCGTCACGCGCGGCATCGGTGACGACGTCGCCCGACAGCATTCGGGCGATTTCGTCGATGCGCTCGGCCGCACCGAGGGCCGCGACATGCGAAAGCGTGCGCTCGCCCTCGACCCGCTTTTCGACCCTGAAATGACGTTCGGCCCGTGCGGCGACCTGCGGCGAGTGGGTGACGACAATGACCTGTCCCCCTTCGGACAAGGCGCGCAGGCGACGGCCGACGGCATCGGCCGTCGCGCCGCCGACGCCGCGGTCGATCTCGTCGAAGATCATCGTCACGTCCTCGGCACCGCGCCGCAGGCACACCTTGAGCGCAAGAAGGAAGCGCGACAGCTCTCCCCCCGAGGCGATGCGGTTCAGCGGCCCGGCCGGCGCGCCCGGGTTGGTGGCAACGGTGAAGGTGACCTGGTCGGTGCCCTCTGGACCCGGCTCGGCCGGGGCGACATCCGTCCGGAAGACGGCCCGTTCCATACGCAGGGGGTGGAGTTCGGCCGTCATCGCGGCATCCAGGTCGGCGGCGGCGGCCTTGCGCGCCGCCGACAGCCTTGCGGCGGCCGACGCATAGGCGGCTTCGGCCTTGCGAAGGCGCGCGCCAAGCTCGGCCAGCGCCGCCTCTCCCGTTTCGATCGCGCCAAGCCGCGCGCCAAGCTCTTCGGCAAGGGCGGGCAGATCCTCAGGCAGGACCCCATGTTTGCGCGCCAGCCCGCGGATGGCAAAGAGCCGCTCCTCGACCCGCTCGAGCTCGTAGGGATCGAAGTCGAGCCCCTCGAGCGCGCGTTCGACAAGGCCCTGCGCCTCGCCCAGTTCGGCAAGCGCGCGCCCCGTCGCGTCGATAGCCTCGTCGAGCATGCCCTCGGCCTTCGTCGCCACACCTTCGAGCCAGCGCGTCGCGTCGCCGATCAACCCTTCGGCGCCCTGCGGCCCCAAGGCTTCGAGGGCGCGCGCCACGTCTTCGCGGATGCGGCTTGCGGCCTGCATTCGCCGCCGGGCGGCATCGAGCTCGGCCTCCTCGCCCGGTTGGGGCGCAAGTCGG
>RFGD01000292.1 GCA_003696705.1 Alphaproteobacteria bacterium
GGAAAGGACGTTGAGCGTCGGATCGGTCCGGACCCCGAAGACCGAGAGGATGCCGCGCACCAGGGTGCGGACCGCCGCCACGACGGGCGCGAACAGCCGCACGACCAGCGCCACGGGGCCGGCAACGCGGGTCGCTGCCGTTTCGGGGGCGGTGATCGCATAGGTTTTCGGCAGCACCTCGGCGAAGACCAGCACAAGGACCGTCATGACAAGCGTCGCGATGGCGACGCCGCCTTCCCCGACAAGCCGCGTGAACAGCGCCGTCGCCAGCGAAGCGGAAAGGATGTTGACCAGGTTGTTGCCAAGAAGGATGGCACCGATCAGGCTTTCGCTGTCCTCGGTCAGGCGAAGCGCGCGCCGCGCCCCGGGCTGACCGCGGTCGGCCATTGCCCGCAGCTTTGCGCGCGAGGCGGCGGTGAGCGCCGTCTCGGAGCCAGAGAAGAAGGCCGACAAGAGGAGAAGCGCGACGATCGCGGCCGCGGTCGCCAGCGTTGACGGGTCACTCAGTTGTGAAAGGGTCATGGTCTTGCCGTTCGTTGGGTTCAGGGCTCTTATGGGGCCGGCCTTCGCCGCGTTCAAGGAAGAGTGCATGCAGATCTCGGAGCTTGGCGACATTGCGGGACCCGTCGCCGTCTACGGCGGGCCCTGTTCGAATGCGCATGCGGTCCGGCGGCTCTTCGACCTTTGCGATGCGTGGGGCGTGGCCAAGGGGGCGCGCATCTCGACGGGCGACGTCGTGGGCTATGCCGCGCAACCCGCCGAAAGCGTGGCCCTTGTGCGCGCCCGCGGCGGGCCCGTGGTGGCCGGCAATGTCGAGCGCCAGCTGGCCGCGGCCGCCGATACCTGCGGTTGCGGCTTCGGGGAGGGGACTACCTGCGCCGTCCTTGCCGAAGACTGGTACGCCTTCGCCCGGCGCCAGATCGGCGCCGAGGCGCGCCGCTGGATGGAGGCCTTGCCCGACGTCGTCACCTTCGCCCAGGCCGGCCGCCGCTTCGCCGCCCTTCACGGCGGCGTCACGGACATCGCGCGTTTCCTGTGGCCGGTGTCGCCCGGGAAGGACTTCGCCACCGAGATCGAGGCGCTCGAACGCGCCGTGGGCCCGGTCGACGTGATCCTTGCCGGTCACGCCGGCATTCCGTTCCGAAAGACCGTCGGGCGGCATCTCTGGGTGAACGCGGGCAATGTCGGCATGCCGGCCAACGACGGCCGCCCCGAGACGGCCTTCGCCATGGTCGAGGGCGGCGAGGTGCGCATTCTTCGCCTTGGCTACGACTGGGCGGCGGCGCAGGCGACCATGCGGGCCCGTGGGGTCGCGCCCGCCTATGCCGAGGCGCTCGGGACCGGCTGGTGGCCGAGCGAGGAGGTGCTGCCCCCGGCCATGCGGCGCC
>RFGD01000293.1 GCA_003696705.1 Alphaproteobacteria bacterium
AACAGGACGTCGGCCGGCCCGCCGACCCGCAGCCACGTCAGATCGGCCAGCCGCCGGCCACGTGTGAGGCGCCCGCGAACCTCAGGCAGTTCCATCCCGGTTCCCCTTCCCTTCCAGAACGCGGCGCAGCCAGCGCAACAGTCGCAGCACGGGCCAGCGCAGGATGCTGGTACCGGCGACGAAGGCGGCAACGCCGTAGACCGGGCCATGTTCCCACGTGACCCATCCAAGCACCGGGATGCCGGCAAGGACAAGAGCGGCCGCGCCGCGCCAGTGGTAACGCGACGGCAAGAAGCCGATGATACTGGCAACGACGACCCAGACACAGAGGGCGACAAGATCGGCGTTCATCCCACCCCCCACATTGCGGCGCCGAGCGCCCCGACGGACAGCGCCGCGCCCAGCGCCGGCACCCAGACAGGGACCGAGAAGGCGGGCCGGGGCGTGCGGCCCTTCAGGCGAAGAAGCGCCAGGTTGACGGCCGTGAAGACAAGAAGAAGAAGCCCCGAGGTGATCCCGGCAAGCGTCGCCACCGGCAGAAGAAGCGCCCCGAGGATGAGCGCCACGCCAATGAGGAGCGTCGCGCGGACGGGCGTCCCGAAACGCGCGTCGATGGCCGCCAGCGCCGAAAACGCCGGCACGCGGCGCCCGATCCCGAGAAGGACGCGCGCGGCCATGACGATCTGCGCCAGCACGCCGTTGAGCGCCGCGGCCACGGCGATGGCGGCCAGGACGCCGGGCCCGAATGCTGTCCCGGCCTGCCAGACAAGGGCAAGGGGCTGCTCGCTGGCGGCAAGGACGGCGACAGGCACGGCACGAACCGCCGCAAAGGCCACGAGCATATAGAGAAGGCCCGTCAGGGCCAGCGCCGCAAGGATGGCGCGCGGCACGGTGCGGGCGGGCTCTCTGGTCTCTTCGGCCATGTTGACCATGTCCTCGAACCCGATGAAGGCGAAGAAGGCCAGAATGGTCGCCGCGGCCAGGGGGCCGGGCACGGCCTCGGCCACCGAGGCCGGCGCCTGCCAGTCGGCCGAAGGCGCGGCCAGGAACCCGGCGACGATGACCATGACAAGGCCCCCGACCTCGACCGCGGTCAGCGTCGCGGCGAACCCGAGGCTTTCGCGCACACCGCGCGCCGCAACAAGC
>RFGD01000006.1 GCA_003696705.1 Alphaproteobacteria bacterium
GTCCTCATGCTGACCGGCATCCGCGAGATCTGCGTCATCACCACGCCCCAGGATCAGGACCAGTTCCGCCGCACCCTCGGCGACGGCAGCCAGTGGGGCATCTCGCTCGACTATGTGGCCCAGCCAAGCCCCGACGGGCTCGCACAGGCCTATATCCTGGCCGACGCGTTTCTCGACGGCGCGCCCTCGGCCATGGTCCTTGGCGACAACATCTTCTTCGGCCACGACCTGCCGAAGCTCCTGGCCCGTGCCGACGCCCGGACGGACGGCGGCACCGTCTTCGGCTATCACGTCGCCGACCCCGAACGCTATGGCGTCATCGACTTCGACGCGGACGGCACCGTGCGCGGCATCATCGAGAAGCCGGACGTGCCGCCCTCGAACTATGCGGTGACGGGGCTCTACTTCCTCGACGGCACGGCGCCCGAGCGCGCCCGCGCCGTCACGCCCTCGGCCCGGGGCGAACTCGAGATCACCTCGCTTCTGACGATGTATCTCGACGACGGGCGCCTGCAGGTCGAGACCATGGGCCGCGGCTTCGCCTGGCTCGACACCGGCACCCATGCAAGCCTTCTCGACGCCGGCAATTTCGTGCGCACGCTCGAGGCGCGCCAGGGCCTTCAGGCCGGCTGCCCCGAGGAGATCGCTTTCAACGCCGGCTGGATCGACGCCGAGGCGCTGGCCGCCCGCGCGCGGCTGTTCGCGAAAAGCGACTACGGGCGCTATCTGGCGGGCCTTCTGCCCGGCTAGGCCCGGGCCGCCGGCCCGCGCGGGCCCGTCCCCCGGCCCGTCCGCCCGTTCCCTTCTCCGGCCTTCCCTTTCCCGGCCTTCCCTTTCCCGGGACGTCAGCCGCCGCGGCTGTCGAGGAACCGCACCGGCACGCCGGGGCGCACGAAGGCGGCCGTCAGGATGCCGGTGTGCCAGGCGCCCGTGTCGATGCCGATGCGCCCGTCGGCGATCTGCGGGTGCGGATAGGTGGTGTGGCCGTGGATGATCCAGTTGCCATCGTCGCGCGCGACATGGCGGAAATCGCCGTGGCCCCACAGAAGCGTGTCGGCCGGCTGGGAATCCATCGCAAGCCCCGGGTCGGCGCCCGCATGCACGGCATGGAGGTTCCCGTTCCGGTGCATGAGCGGCAGGCCGCGCAGCCAGGCAAGCCGCTCGGGCCCCAGCGCCTCGGTCAGGGCCCGCGCCGCATCGGTCAGCCGCCCGGCCGAGGCCGTCTCGGTCACGCCGCGGATGCCGAAGCTTGCCAGCGTCTGCAGGCCGCCGTTCGCCAGCCAGGCGCGCCCGTGGCGCACCGGATCGGCCAGGAAGTCGAGCATCATGCGCTCGTGATTGCCGGCCAGCACCGTGACCGCCCCGGGCGCGGCCGCCGCGATGGCGGCCAGAAGCTCGATCGTCTCGCGCGAGGCTTCGCCGCGGTCGACGTAATCGCCAAGGAAGACGAGCTCGGCCCGCCCCTCGCGCAGGGGATCGTTGTCGAGGACCACGAGAAGCCGCTCGAGCGCATCGCGCGCCCCGTGGATGTCGCCGATGTAATATGCGGGCCGCTCGACCGAAAGCGGCGCCAGGAACCCCTCGCTTCGCCGCCCGCCGCGCGGGCGCGCGGCGAACACATTCCCCAACATTCCGCGCATCGCCCTTCCCCTGCCCTTCCGCCTTGTGCCTCGTCGCGGGCGGCCGCGCCTTTTCGGCGTCCTTCGCCCGGCGCCCGCGCGCCGTGCCACCCGCCCGGAAGAACTATAGCACGCCCCGGCCCGGAACAAGGATGCCGAACGGGGAATATCGGCAACATTTGACCGGAGAATGGCCCCCGCCGCTCTGGCAATGAAGGGCGACATCGCGTATCCACGGGGCCAGCGCGCGCCGGTGGCGAATCGCCCATGACGTGCATGACCGGCCCCCGGGAAGCGCCCGCCGCGATCGGCCCCGGGCGACGCGCCGCGAAGGAACGCGGGTCCGGGACACCCCGGGCAGATGGCGGGCAGATCGCGGGCACGGCGCGGGCACGACGCGGGCACGGGCCGGGAAGCCGGCGACAGGACAGACAGGCAGAACGAAACCAAATGCAGATCGACACCAAGGCCAACGCCGATATCCGCCACATCCGCCCCGTCGGCACGCCCGCCGCGGCAGCCCCCGGGGCCGA
>RFGD01000294.1 GCA_003696705.1 Alphaproteobacteria bacterium
GGCCCGGTGGACATGGAGATTCACAAGGCCAACCAGAACAAGGACAACCCGAACCCCGGCGTGTCCGACTTCCCGCCGGCGCCGGTGCTGACCGTCGCGACCACGGATTTCGCCCAGCGTGAGCCGGAGATCGCCGAGCTGATGAGCAAGGTGAGCTTCGATGTCGATCTGCTGAGCAACCTCCTGGCCTGGAAACAGGACAACGGCGCCTCGGCCGAGGAGGCGGCGGTCCATTTCATCACCACCCAGTCCGACGTGTGGTCGCAGTGGCTGAACGACGCGGCGCGCGAAAAGCTCGCGGCGTTCATCAAGTAAGGCCGAGTTGCGAGGGGGCGGGCGCCCTCTCGCCCTTCCGGCCGGGCCGCGTCACGGCGCAAGGCCCGGTCGGTGGCGACCACGGAGGGGCCGGGGATCATGGCGACCTATGATTTTCTGTTCGACGGGCTGGGGCTTCGTGCATGGTGCGACGCCGGCGGTGACGGTGGCGCGCCGATGTCCATGGCCGAGCTCCTCGCGCAGAAGACGGGCGGGGGCGCCAAGGCGTCGGCCTGGGACTTGCCGTTCCCGTCGCTGGACGCGCTGAACGATGCCTGCAGCCGCATTCCGCAGTCGCGCGACCTGACCAAGGGCGTCGAACAGGGGTTCCTGTCCATCAAGGACGCGCTGCGCGTCGTGCTCGATCCGATGACGCAGCCGCTGAGCTGGCTCCTCGAGGGGTCGCTTTCGGTGTTCACTGCCACCCCCTGGTGGCTGATGTTCGCGATCGTCGCGGTCGTCGTCTACCTGACGACCAAATCGCTTCGCCTCGTGGGGTTCGTGATTGCCTCGCTGGCGATCCTCGCCTTCATCGACCATTACGAATACGCCATGCAGACGCTGGCGATCATCTTCGTCAGCGCCTTCCTGTGCGTCCTGTTCGGCGTGCCGATCGGGATCCTGATGTCTCGAAGCGACCGCTTGCAAAAGACCATGATCCCCATCCTCGACATGCTGCAGACGCTGCCCCCCTTCGTCTATCTGATACCGCTCATCTTCCTCTTCTCGGTTACCGAACCGAAGCTCTACGGCATCGCCATCATCCTTTATGCGATCGTGCCGGTGATCCGGCTGACCGATCTTGGCATTCGCCTGGTGGACAAGGAGGTGATCGAGGCCGCCGAGTCCTTCGGCATGACCGACCGGCAGAAGCTCTTTGGCGTGCAGATCCCGCTGGCGCTGCCGAACATCATGGCCGGCGTCAACCAGACCATCATGATGAGCCTTGCCATGGTCGTCATCGCCTCGCTCGTGTCGGCGCCGGGGCTGGGGGTTCTGGTGCTGCGCGGCATTCGCAACCTCGAACTGGGCGTCGGCCTGGTCGCGGGTTTCGGCATCGTGCTCCTGGCGATCATCCTTGATCGGGTCACCAAGGCCGGGCTCGAGCGCGTCAACGCCGCGCAGAAGCACTAGGCGGGGCGAAGGCGATGACAGAAACGGTCAAGATACGTATTCGCAATCTTTACAAGATCTTCGGAGCTGATCCTCAGTCCGCGCTCGAAGAAGTGAAGAAGGGCATCGGCAAGGCCGAGCTCTTGAAGCGCTTCGGCCATGTCCTGGGGCTCAGGGACATCAACGTCGACATGCGCGAGGGCGAGATCACCGTCATCATGGGCCTGTCCGGTTCGGGCAAGTCGACGCTCATCCGACACCTGAACCGCCTGATCGAACCCACGGCCGGCCGCGTCGAGGTCGACGGCGAGAACGTGCTCGACTACGACGAGGAAAAGCTGCGGCATCTGCGTCGTTATCAGATGTCGATGGTGTTCCAGAAGTTCGCGCTCTTGCCGCACAAGACGGTGGCCGAGAACGCGGCCACGACGCTCAAGGTGCGCGGCGTGCCGAAACGCGAATACCTCCCCGAGGCCGAGCGCTGGCTCGACCGGGTGGGGCTGCACGGGTATGGCGACCACTATCCCCATCAGCTTTCGGGCGGCATGCAGCAGCGCGTGGGCATCGCCCGGGCGCTGACCTCGAATTCCCCGATCATGCTGATGGACGAGGCGTTCTCGGCGCTCGATCCCCTGATCCGCACCGACATGCAGGATCTGCTTCTCGAACTCCAGACCGAGCTGCACAAGACGATCGTCTTCATCACCCACGATCTGGACGAGGCGCTGAAGCTCGCCGACCACCTGGTGATCCTGAAAGACGGCGAGGTCGTCCAGCAGGGCGAGCCGCAGCATATCCTTCTGAACCCCGCCGATCCCTACATCGAGGACTTCGTCAGCGACATCAACCGTGCCCGCGTGCTCAGGGTGCGGTCGATCATGACGCCGCTCGAGGGGGACGAGGTTCCCGCCGATGCGCACGGCGAGATCGACTGGAACGACACGCTGGAGAACATGATCGCGCTGTCGGGCGGGGATACGTCGCATTCCTACATCGTCACGCGCGACGGCAAGCCCGTCGGCACGCTGGACATGGCCGATCTCGTGCGGGCGCTGGTGCCGCGTGTTGCCTCCGACCCGCTGGCGCGTCGCAGCTAGGCGCGCATTCTTCAGCCCGCCCTTTCAGCCGCCGGTGATCGCGGCAATGCGTTCCAGCGTGGCGACGCTGACGGGGACGCCCTCTCTCTCGGCCCTTGCGCGCGCGGCGCGGCGTCCGTCGCCGGGCAGGTGCGCCCCTTCCTGCCCGCGGATCGCGGCGACGAGGTCGCC
>RFGD01000295.1 GCA_003696705.1 Alphaproteobacteria bacterium
CAGGCACTTGCCGCCTGATCCGAAAACTGCCCGAGATTTCAACTGATTGAAGGAGCCATCTCATGGCACCCAAGGTTCTCGTTTCCGACAAGCTGTCCGAATCGGCTGTCGAGATCTTCCGCGACCGCGGAATTGACGTGACGTTCGACCCGTCGATCGGCAAGGACAAGGAGCGCCTCCTCGAGGTCATTGGCGACTATGACGGGCTGGCGATCCGCTCGGCCACGAAGGTCACCGAGAAGCTTCTTGCCAACGCGCCGAAGCTGAAGGTCGTCGGGCGCGCCGGCATCGGCGTCGACAACGTCGACATCCCCGCCGCCTCGAAGCGCGGGGTGATCGTGATGAACACGCCGTTCGGCAACTCGATCACCACGGCCGAACACGCCATCGCCATGATGCTGTCCGTTGCCCGGCAGATCCCCGAGGCCAATGCCTCGACCCATGCCGGCAAATGGGAGAAGTCGCGCTTCATGGGGGTCGAGCTGACCGGCAAGACGCTTGGCGTCATCGGCGCGGGCAACATCGGCTCGATCGTCGCCGACCGCGCCCAGGGGCTGAAGATGCACGTCATCGCCTATGACCCCTTCCTGAGCCAGGAGCGCGCCGACCGCCTTGGCATCGAGAAGGTCGAGCTTGATGAACTTCTGCGGCGGGCGGACTTCATCACCCTTCACGTGCCGCTGACGGACAAGACGCGCAACATCCTGTCGGCCGAGGCGATCGGCAAGATGAAGAAGGGCGTCTATGTCATCAACTGCGCCCGCGGCGGCCTCGTCGACGAAGCCGCCCTTGCTGACGCGATCCGCGATGGCCGCATCGCCGGCGCCGCCTTCGACGTCTTTGCCGAGGAACCGGCGACGGACTCGCCGCTTTTCAATCTGCCGAACGTCGTGGTGACGCCGCATCTTGGCGCCTCGACGCGAGAGGCCCAGGAGAACGTCGCCATTCAGGTCGCCGAACAGATGTCCGACTATCTTCTGCGTGGGGCGGTCCGGAACGCGATCAACATGCCCTCGATCACGGCCGAGGAGGCGCCCCTCCTGACGCCCTGGGTCAAGCTTGCCGGCCATCTGGGCAGCTTCGCCGGCCAGCTCACCGAAGAACCGATCAAGGCCATCAACATCCTCTACGACGGCCGGGTCGCAGAGATGAACCACGAGGCGCTCAACGCCGCCACCCTGGCCGGCGTGCTGCGCCCGTCGAACCCCGAGATCAACATGGTCTCGGCCCCCGTCATGGCGAAGGAACGCGGGATCAAGGTTTCGACGACGACCCAGGGCAAGTCGGGCGTCTTCGATGCCTACATGAAGGTGACGGTCGTGACCGACTCCCGCGAACGGTCGATCGCCGGAACCGTCTTCTCGGACGGCAAGCCGCGGTTCATCCAGATCAAGGGCATCAACATCGATGCCGAGGTCGGTGCCCACATGCTCTACACCACCAACAAGGATGTGCCGGGGATCATCGGCGCGCTTGGCCGCACCATGGGCGAGAACGGCGTGAACATCGCCAACTTCACGCTGGGACGCGCGGCGCCCGGCGGCGATGCCATCGCGCTTCTGTATCTCGACGCGCCGGTTGGGCCGAAGGTCGTCGAGAAACTCCGGGAAACGGGGCTTTTCAACCAGATCCGCCCGCTCGAGTTCGAGGCCGACTGACCGACCTTCGCAGGGCTCCGCGCCACGGCCCGCCGTCGCACCGCGCCGGCGGGCCGTTTTCCCTGGCGACGTCAGGCGCCCTCGGTCGCGGCTTTCAGCGCCTCCTGCATCGCTTCGGTCAGGATCTGACGGTCGCCGATGTGGTTGGCCAGAAGCAGGATGAGCCGCGCGTTCACGCGATCGCTTTCGGCCTTGCCGAGCCCGTCGTGCAACATCAGGAGTTCGGAATAGAAGCCGTCCGGATCCTGAATGTTCGGCCGCGTATTCAACTTTGCCATTGTCAGCCTCACCCCTTTGCCGTTGCCCGAAGGATAGCGGCTTGTGCGGCCTTCTCGTCAAAGCCGGTCCAGCGGGCCGCGACGTGCTGGTCCGGCCGGATAAGATACACCGCGCGCGCGGCGTCGCCCAGATAGCGCGCGCGAAGCTCGGGGGCCTCGTCGGCGCCAAGGGTGATCCCCTCGGCCCGCACGCCATCGACGTCCAGCGTGTCAGGCACCTCGACCCCGATCCCGAGGAGGCAGAAGCGATTGCCAAGCCGCTCGAGGAGCCAACCCTTCGCCGTGGGCGCGTCGCAGGCCGGCGCCCCGGGCCGGGTGCGCGCCGGCAGACCTTCGGCATCCGGACCGTTGAGCGGGCTGTCATCATAGACGCTGGGCGTCGAAAGACGGCCCGAGTTCACCAAGGGCCGCGCGAACTCGTGGCTCGCCGCCAGATCAAGGACGGCATCGCGGAACAGCCGGCTTGTTTCGGACTTCGGCGTGATGAACTCGGTCGATCGGGTCGAGTTCAGAATATTCTCGTCCGCCGCATAGACCCGTTCCCAGTCATAGCTGTCTAGAAGCCTTTCGGGCGCAAGCCCGTCGATCACCAGCTTCAGCTTCCAGACCAGGTTGTCCGTGTCCTGCACCCCCGAGTTGGCGCCGCGCGCGCCGAACGGGCTCACCTGATGGGCGGAATCGCCGGCGAAGATCACCCGGCCGTGCCGGAAGCGCTCCATCCTGCGGCACTGGAAGGTGTAGATCGACACCCATTCCAGTTCGAACTTCGCGTCCTCGCCCAGCATCGCCTTCAGGCGGGGAATGACGTTCTCCGGGCGCTTCTCGCGTTCCCGGTCGATGTCCCAGCCAAGCTGCAGATCGATGCGCCAGACGTTGTCCGGTTGCTTGTGCAACAGCGCCGACTGTCCCGGGTTGAAAGGCGGGTCGAACCAGAACCAGCGCTCGGTCGGAAAATCCGCCTCCATGACGACATCCGCAATCAGGAAGTTGTCCTCGAAGACGCGGCCGACGAAATCCTCTCCGATCATCCGCCGGATGGGCGAATTGGCGCCATCGCAGGCGATGAGCCAGTCGCAGGTCAACTCGTAGGGGCCCTCTGGCGTCGAGATCTCGAGGTGGACGTGATCCTCGTGGCTCCCCACTGCCTCGACGCGATTTCGGCCGCGCAACTCGATCGGGCGCCCCTCGGCCTCGAGCGCGCGCAGACGGTCGACCAGGTACTTCTCGAGGTAATACTGCTGAAGGTTGATGAAGGCCGGGTGCTTGTGGCCCGCTTCGGGCAACAGGTTGAACTCGTAGACCTTTCGCGTCTTGAAGAACACCTTGCCGGTGTTCCAGGTCACGCCCTTCTCGACCATCGGACCGACGGCGCCCAGGCGATCGAAGATCTCGAGCGGTCGCTTGGCAAAGCAGATCGCGCGCGAACCGAAGGACACCTTGTCGTTGTCATCCAGAACGACGACCGGCACATCCTGAAGCGCAAGATCTATCGCCGCGGTAAGCCCCACCGGGCCCGCGCCGACCACGACGACCGGCCGGTGCACGGGCTGCGCCGCATCCTGGTCCGGCGCCCGCTTGTAGGCATAAAGCGGCACCTCGAAGATCTTCTTCCCCTGGGTCATGCTCTCCTCCCCCCGGCGGCCCCGCCCGGGCCACCGCCTTCAATGCGTTGTCCGCGTCCCCCTTTCCGCCCCGGACATGTCCCTAAAGGGCGCCCGGCGGGGTTGCCGCCTGGGCCCCGCCGGGACTAGCCCTGCAACGCGTTCCACATCTCGAGGTCGCGCTCGGCCGTCCAGATCCGCGGGGTATCGATGCCCTGCGCCTCGTCATAGGCCCGGGCGACGTTGAACGGCAGGCAATGCTCGTAAATGGCGTAGTCCGAGAACTTCGGATCGCAGGCTTCGCGCACCGCCGCAAAGGCTTCCTTCAGCGACCCGCCACGCGCGGCGACCCGTGCCACCGGCGCGTAGGTCGAGCGCAGGAAATCACCCGTGAGATCAAGGGCGGCATTCACCTTCTCGTGGCCGACCAGCGCATCGCCCCGACCCGGCGCGATGGCGTCGAGGTCGAAGGCGCGGATGCGCTCGAGCGTCTGCGGCCAGTCCCCGAAATGGCCATCGCCGCAATAGCAGGCCGAGTGGTATTCGACGATGTCGCCGGTGAACATCACGTTCTGGTCCGGCACAAAGGCGACGATGTCGCCCGCCGTATGCGCCCGGCCAAGGTGCATGAGTTCGACCTTCCGCTTGCCAAGATAGACCGTCATCCGGTCCGTGAAGGTCATCGAAGGCCAGGTAAGTCCCGGAATCGTCTCGTGCCCGCGGAAGAGGCGCGGGAAACGCTGGAACTCGCTTTCCCAATCCTCCTTGCCGCGCTCGGCGACCATGCCCCGGGCCTTGGCGGACATGATGATCTCGCGCGCGCCATAGGCCGAAGCGCCGAGGACACGCACCGCGTGATAATGCGTCAGCACCAGATGCGAGATCGGCTTGTCGGTGACCTTCCGGATCTCGTCGATCACCTTTTGCGCAAGGACCGGCGTCGCCTGGGCCTCGATCACCATCACCGATTCGTCGCCGATGATGACGCCCGAATTCGGATCGCCCTCGGCAGTGAAGGCCCAGATGCCCTTGCCGATCTCGGTGAAGGACGTCTGCTTTTCCTCAAGATCCGCCTGAGATGCGAATGCCTTGGTCATTTTCTGTCCTGTCTCTTGTGGATGGGGCTCAGGCCCCCTGTTTCAGTATCTCGGCCTCGGGCAGCGCCGGCAGCACGCGCCCGCGGCAGGCGCCGAAGCCGATGCGATAGCCATCCCCGATGGCCGCGCCGCGCATGATTACCTCGTCGTTGTCCTCGAGGAAGGTGCGGCTGATCCCGCCGGGCAGGGCAAGCGGCTCCTTCCCGCCCCAGCTGAGTTCAAGCATCGACCCCCGGCTTTCCCGCGTCGGTCCCGAAATGGTGCCGGAGCCAAGGAGATCGCCGATGTTCATCGGACAGCCCGACAGCGTGTGATGGGCGAGCTGCTGTGCCGAAGAATAGTACATCTCGCGATAATTCGTGCGGGTGATGACGCTTTCCTCTCCCCCTTCCGGGCGGAGGGCGACCTCGAGCGCGATGTCATAGAGCATCGGCCCCGGCTCCTCGAGATACGGCAGAAGCGGCTTTTCGCGCGGGGGCGTCGGCGCACGGAAGGGCTCGAGCGCCGCCTTCATCACGATCCAGGGGCTTACCGTCGTCGCCGTGGCCTTCGCCTGGAAGGGGCCGAGCGGCTGATACTCCCACGCCTGGATGTCGCGCGCCGACCAGTCGTTGAGGATGACATAGCCGAAGATCATCTCGTCCGCTTCGGCCACGGTGACGGGATGCCCGAAGCGCGACGGCTGGCCGACGATGGCACCCATCTCCAGTTCGAAGTCGAAGCGGCGCGACGGCGCAAGGATCGGGCTTTCGAACTCGGGTCCCTTGATCTGTCCCCAGGGCCGACGGAAGTCCGTGCCGGACACGACGACCGAGGAGGCCCGCCCGTTGTAACCGATCGGGATGTGCAACCAGTTCGGCGGCAGGGCGTTTTCCGGGCCCCGAAACATGGTGCCCACGTTGAAGGCGTGGTGCCGGCCGGCATAGAAGTCCGTGAACTCGGCCACTGCGAAGGGCATGTGCAGGACCGCCCGCGCCATGGGCACAAGTGCGGGCTCGACCCTGGCGCGATCCTGGGCGCCCTTGCGAAGAAGCTCGGTCAGCGCCTCGCGGAAGGCGAGCCAGGCGGCGGGCCCGAGCTCCATGAAGGCGTTCCAGAAGGGCAGGCCAAGGACGGGTTCGTCTCCGCCGGGGCGCAGGATACCGGCTTCCTCGAGGCGGGCGACATCCAGAATCATGTCGCCGATCGCCACCCCGCAGCGCGGCACATCCTCGGGGCCCGTCGTGAAGACGCCAAGCGCCAGGTTGTTGAGCGGGAAGTCGGTATCGGGACGGTTGGCGCTTTCGACCCAGCTTTCGATCAGGCTCATGTTGCAGTTCCCTTTCGCTCTTCTCCGGCCGCGACATCGGCCCCGATCGTTATTTCCAGCCCGTCGCGCGCCAACGTCACCGGCCCCGCGAAGATCCCGTCCACCGCTTCGGCCCAGCGCGCTTCGGTGACCTCGGGCAGGTCCGCCGGCACCAGATGATAAAGCACGAGATGGCCCACCCCCGCCCGGGACGCAAGCCGCGCCGCATCGGGCGCCGGCGTGTGCGACGCCAGAAGGTGCTTTCGGAGCGCCTCGCCAAGCCCGGTGCGTTCGACCAGAAGATCGACACCCAAGGGGTGCAGCGCCTCATGCACCAGGACATCCGCCCCGCGTGCGAACTCGGCAAGCGGCGGGAAGAACGCGGTATCGCACGAGAATACCACCGTGCCTCCGCCCGCCCGAACGCGAAAGGCGAAGCAGTCGGCCACCGGGGGGTGCGGCACGCGCAGCGCATCGATCCGAAGCCCGTCTTCGTCCAGAACGCACCCCTCGGCGATCTCGGTCACGGTGACGAGGGCTTCGAGCGGCCGCCGGCCCTCGTCCTCGACCCGGATGCGGTTGTCGAAAGCCATCGAGGCAAGAAAGCCCTGCCAGTACTCGGCGATCCCCGGCGGTCCGAAGACGCGGACGGGCCGGCGCGTGCCGGTCGTCCAGGCGGTGTGCAGAAGCGGGCCAAGCTCGAGCACATGGTCCGAGTGGAGGTGGCTCACCAGGACGACGTCAAGCCCGTCGCGCAGACCGACGCCGGCCGCCACGAGCCCGCGGGTCACGCCCAGCCCGCAATCCACCACCACGCGGCGGCCGCCAAGTTCGACCAGCGCGGAGGTCGGCATGCGATCCGGCGCGCGCAGGGCCGGACCGCCTTTCGAGCCGAGAATTGCGAGACGACCGGCGCTCACTTGATGCCCGGCGTGCCGTCGAAATACTTTTTCAGCCCGGCCCAGCAGTCGATGTAGTCCTCCTGCATCGGGGCCTCCTTGGCCGCGAAGGCGGTGAGGTGCTGCGGGAAGCGCGTCTCGAACATGAAGCTCATGGTGTTGTCGTACTTCTCGGGCCTGAGTTCCTCGTTCGAGGCCTTCTCGAAGGCTTCGGCGTCCGGGCCATGCGGCAGCATCATGTTGTGAAGGCTGACGCCGCCCGGCACGAAGCCATGCGGCTTGGCGTCATACTGGCCGTAGATGTTGCCCATGAACTCGGACATGATGTTGCGGTGATACCAGGGCGGCCGGAAGCTGTGCTCGGCCACCATCCAGCGTTCGCGGAACAGCACGAAGTCGATATTCGCCGTCCCCGGCACGCCCGAGGGCGAGGTCAGCACCGTGAAGATTGACGGGTCGGGGTGGTCGAACAGGATCGCCCCGATGGGCGAATAGGTCCGCAGGTCATACTTCCAGGGTGCATAGTTGCCGTGCCATGCGACCACGTCGAGCGGCGAATGGCCGATCTCGGTGACATGGAAGCCACCGCACCACTTGACCATCAGTTCCGAGGGCACCTCGCGGTCCTCGAATGCGGCAACGGGCGTCTTGAAATCGCGCGGGTTGGCCATGCAGTTGGCGCCGATCGGCCCGCGGTAGGGAAGCGTGAATTTCTGGCCGTAGTTCTCGCAGACGAAGCCCCTTGCAGGGCCTTCGAGAAGCTCGACGCGGAAGATCATGCCCCGCGGCATGAGGCAGATCTCCTTCGGCTCGACGTCGATCGTGCCAAGCTCGGTATGAAAGCGCAGCCGGCCTTCCTGGGGCACGACCAGAAGCTCGGAATCGGCCGAGAAGAAATACTCGTCCTCCATCGACCGGGTGACGAGGTAGATGTGGCTGGCCATGCCGGTATGCGTGTTGACGTCGCCGGCCGTCGTCAGCGTCCGCATGCCCGTCACGAAGGTCAGATCCTCGTCCTCGGGCACCGGCACCGGGTCCCAGCGATACTGGCCAAGACTGACGATGTCGTCGTTGACGTGGGGCGCCGTCTTCCAGTAGGGCACCTCGACCTTGCGAAAGCGCCGGGTGTGTTTCACCGACGGGCGTATGCGGTAGCACCAGGTCCGCTCCGGGCCGGGCTGGGTAAAGGCCGAGCCGGACAGCTGTTCGGCATAAAGCCCGTAATTGCACTTCTGCGGGCTGTTCTGCCCCTGCGGAAGGGCGCCCGGTAGCGCCTCGGTCTCGAAGTCGTTGCCGAAACCGGGCATGTAGCCTTCGGTCGCCCCGACGGGCGTCGCGGCGCGTGTCATGCGTTCGGGACGCGGCTCGCCCTCCATCGCAATCCTCCCTTGCAAAGCGGAAGCGTCGGGGCCCTGCCGTCCCGACACACGCGGTGTTCTAGCCCGGAAACGATTTCATTGCAAGTGCAACGATATGTCCGCAGACACGGCGGGAGGCGCGATACGGCGGCCCCGTCCTTCAGGACGGGCGGCGAAGGATCCGCGAGAGGCGCCTGCGGAAAGCGCGCTTCACCTCTCGGCAGTCGATCGCGATGACCAGAAGACCAAGCGGCAGCATCCAGAATCCGAGCACCGGCAACGCCCCGAAGATGCCACCGATCACCAGGAGAATGCCGACCACACCGCGAAGGCCGGGCGGGACGTGGCGACGCAGCCAGCGCACGAGCCGAAACCGCTGGCGGCGAATGAAGCCGGTGCCTCGGTCGTCGGGAATCCTCTCGGCAGACATGCCCCAAAGGTAGGGGCCATGGCCCCGCCGGCAACCCGAAAGGCGCCCGTCGGCTTGATAAATTGCACCAACCATGCACTTTCAGCCCATGAGCAAGCGACCGACCGACACCGAAACCTTCGACCTCGGTGCCTTTCTTCCCTATCAGCTGGCCGTTCTGTCCGAACGGGTGAGCCGCGGCTTTTCCGCCATCTACGGGGCCCGTTTCGGCATCAACCGGGCCGAATGGCGCGTCCTCGCGCATCTGGCAAGCGCGCGGGGACCGCTCAGCGTCCGCGAGGTGCATGCGCGGGTCTCGATGGACAAGTCCAAGGTCAGTCGCGCGGCCACCCGGCTCGAGGAACTGGGCCTGATCGAGAAGCGCCGGAACGATCGGGACCGGCGCCTGGTGGCGCTCAGCCTCACGGAGGCCGGCGCCGGGCTGGTCGCCGAGATGACGCCCGTGGCCAACGCCTACGAGACCAAGGTGCTTTCCCATCTTGGCGAGGACGCCGAAACCTTCCGAAAACTGGTCAACCGCCTTCTTGAGGAACTCGAATGACGGCACGGCTTTTCGACTACTGGCGCTCGTCGGCGTCCTACAGGGTGCGCATTGCGCTCGGTCTTCTCGGCATCCCGTTCGAATCGGTGACGGTCAATCTTCTCGAGGCCGAGCAGCGATCACCCGAGAATCTGGCCCGCAACCCCCAGGGCCTTGTGCCGACGCTCGAGATCGACGGCCGGCGCATGACGCAATCGCTTTCGATCGTCGAGTATCTTTCCGAGACGCACGGCGACGCCTTCATGCCCGGCGACCCCGCGGGACGTCAGCGTGTGCGGGCGCTGGCCCATGTCGTCGCGATGGACATTCATCCGGTCTGCAACCTCTCGGTCGCGCGCCATGCCGTCGAGATGTCGGGCGGGCGCATCGACATGGCCGACTGGATGCGGCACTTCATTCCGCCCGGACTGTCGGCGTTCGAGACGATGCTCGACGCCCCGGAAACCGGAAGGTTCTGCCACGGCGACCAGGTCACGATTGCCGACATCTGCCTTGTCCCCCAGCTCTACAACGCGCGGCGCTGGGGAATCGACGTGACGTCCTTGTCGCGCATCCGGGAAATTGCCGACAGACTGGAGGCGTTGCCGGCCTTCGCCGCCGCGCACCCGGACAACTTCAAACCGTAAGGCTGTCACGAAATGGCACGAACCGACGACATCGTCATCCTTTCCGGCGCCCGCACGCCGATCGGCACCTTTGGCGGCGCGCTTGCCGACACGCCCCCGACCGTGCTCGGCCGTATCGCCGCCGCGGCCGCAATCGAGCGCGCCGGCATCGACCCGGCACGGATCGGACATGTGGCCTTCGGCCACATCATCAATACCGAGCCCCGGGACATGTATCTTTCGCGCGTCGCAGCGCTCGAGGCCGGCGTCCCCGAGACGACGCCCGCGATGAACGTGAACCGGCTTTGCGGCTCGGGGGCGCAGGCGGTCGTCTCGGTGGCCCAGCACCTTCTTCTGGGCGACGCCGAGTTTGGCCTGGCAGGCGGCGCCGAATGCATGAGCCGCTCGCCTTTCGCGGTGCCGGCGGCGCGCTGGGGTCAGAAGATGGGCGACGCGAAGGTCGTCGACATGATGCTCGGCACCCTGCACTGTCCCTTCGGCTCTGGCCACATGGGGGTCACCGCCGAAAACGTCGCCGAACGCCACGGCATCACGCGGGCCGACCAGGACGCCTTCGCGCTCGAAAGCCAGCGCCGCGCCGCGCGGGCGATTTCCGAAGGCCGCTTCCGCGACCAGATCGTGCCGGTCGAGGTCAGGCGCCGCCGTGACACCGTCCTGTTCGACACCGACGAGCACCCCAAAGAAACCTCGGCCGAGGCGCTTGCCGCCCTGAAACCCGTTTTCCGGCCCGACGGGACGGTCACGGCCGGCAATGCAAGCGGCATCAACGATGGCGCGGCCGCGCTCGTCCTTGGACGGGCCGAAGCCGCGCACCGGGACGGCCTTCGCCCGCGCGCCCGCCTTCTGGGTTATGCGCATGCCGGCGTGCCCCCGGAGGTCATGGGCATCGGCCCGATCCCGGCCGTGCGCCAGCTTTGCGCCGACTGCGGTCTTGCGCCGGCCGACTTCGACGTCATCGAGTCGAACGAGGCCTTCGCCGCCCAGGCCATCGCCGTCAACCGAGAGCTCGGGCTCGACCCCGCGCGGGTCAACCCGAACGGCGGCGCCATCGCCCTCGGTCACCCCGTGGGCGCCACCGGCGCGATCCTCGTCGTGAAGGCGATGCACGAGCTCGAACGGACCGGCGGTCGCCTTGGCCTTGTCACCATGTGCATCGGCGGCGGCCAAGGAATTGCGCTGGCGATCGAACGCGTCTGACGGGCCCTTCCCGAACGAACATCCCCCGTCCTTTCGGAACGGGGGATGTCGCCGGGGCCAGCCCGCTGGGGGGACGAGGGGTCTGCACGATCGTCGGCTGACCCTCGGCCAGGCGAGCCGGGAGGGAGAGAAACCCGGCCCGATTACGTGCGTCATGCCTCAGTAGACCGAGTCTTCGCTCTCGAACCGCGAGACCATGGCGATCAGCTCGTTCAGGCTGTAGGCATTGGCGTCGACGCCGAGACGGGCGGCAAGCTGCTGTTTCGCGGCCGTGTTCTCGGGCGCGCCGAAGCTGTTGCGCGTCACCTGGACGACCGAACCGGCGGCCACCGATCCTTCAAGGCCATCCGTCTCGGCCGCGATGCTTGCCAGGATCGAAGCCGCCTGAGCGCCGCCGCTCGAAACTTCGGTGCCGACCATGCCCTCGAGGCCATCGGTCTCGGCGGCAATCGCGCGAAGAATGCTGTCGGCGTCAGCCAGCGCCGGGGTGATGAGACCAAACGCGAGGGCGGTACCAAGGAAGATGCGTTTCATTTCGTTTACTCCAGTTTTCTGTTCGTTTCCGATCGACCGTGCATTGTGCCGTCTGTCGATGACCCAGAAATAGGCCGGCCATCCCCTCACTTGAACGCACGAGAGCGTGAAACTCGCGCGATTTTGGTGCACATGTGCACACGCCCTGTGTTGCACTTTTTCGACATTTTTCCGTGAACTCGCGCGCGTCCCGCCTAGGTAGAAGCGTTTGCCTTAATCGCTTGTTCACCCGCCGGCTCCAACGTCGTCCTGAAATGCAATCAGGGCGCAGTCTCGTGAATGATCTTTTCCTCGCTCCGGATGATGGCGGCGATACGCCGTCGCCTCCGCAGATCCTCGCGGCGGTCCGCGCAATCCCGATCCCCGTGGCCTTGTTCGGACGCGACGGCGGATGCATTGGCTCGAGCGCGGCATTCGATGCGCTTGCCGGCGAACACCCCGGATCGCTTGAAGCCGCGCTCTGTGCCCTTGGCCGGCTGGCCCCGCACGACGACGCCGCTGTCGGCCGCCTTCGGCAGCTGGCCGAGGCACCTCGTCCCGAGGTCGTCACGCTTCGGCCGAGCGCGCAGCGGGCGCTGCATGTCGAACTTTCGGGGGGCGGCACGGATGCCACGACCCTCGTCTGCCGGGACGTCGCCGTCGAGCCTGCCCCATGCCAACTGATGGAAGAGTTTCCCATCGGTCTCGTCCTCTTCGACGAGGACGGGAGGATCGCCGGCCTCAACGCTGCCTTTCGCGCGCTTTACGGTCTTGGCTCGGCCGGGGACCGCTGGATCGGCCGAAGTTTCGAGGATCTTCTTCGCGACTGCGTGGCCCGGGGCGTCTTTCCCGACGCCGCCGAGGACGCAGAGGCCTGGCTCGAGGCGCGGTTGTCAATGCACGCGCGGCCCGAGGCGATCGTCGAGGAGCGGCTCTCGGACGGTCGATGGTGCCGGGCGATCGGGCGGCGCCTTTCCACGGGTGGTCGGATCGGGGTCCGCATCGATGTCACCGAGACAAGATCGGCCGAGGCACGGCTGCGCGCCGCGCTCGACGAAGCCGCCCAGGCCACGCGCGCAAAGACCGCCTTCCTTGCCAACATGAGCCACGAGATTCGCACGCCGATGAACGGCGTGATCGGCATGGCCGAGCTTCTGGCCGAAACCGAACTCGACGGCGAACAGGAGTTTCTGGTCGAGACCATACGAAATTCGGGCGAGGCCCTTCTGTCGATCATCAATGACATCCTCGACTATTCGAAGATCGAGGCAGACAAGCTCGAGCTTGCCGAAGAAGAGTTCGACCTCGAGCGCACGGTTCTCGACGTTCTCAACATCATGGCCGCGCGCGCCACGCAGAAGGGGCTTGATCTGGCGCTGGACTACGACCTTTTCCTTCCCGCCCGGTTCCGGGGCGACGGCGCGCGGATACGCCAGGTCCTGACGAACCTTGTGGGCAATGCCGTCAAGTTCACCGAGCAGGGCCACGTCCTGGTCCGCGTCATCGGCGCCCCGTCCGGCGATCCGTCGCGCTACAGGCTCCATATCGTGGTCGAGGACACCGGCATCGGCATTCCGAAGGACCGGATCGAGCACATCTTCGCCGAGTTTGGCCAGGCCGATACCAGCGTGACGCGGAAGTTCGGCGGAACGGGCCTGGGCCTCGCCATTTCCAAGCGCCTTGTCGAGATCATGGGCGGCGAGATCTGGGTCGAATCGGAACCCGGGGCCGGCGCAGCCTTCGGAATACGGCTGGACCTGCCGGCCGCGCCGCCGATGCCGGAAAGCCCGCGGACGAAAGCCACGCGCGGCTCGGCGATGGTGGTCGACGATCAGCCAACGAACCTCGACATCATTTCGAGGCACCTGTCCCGCCTTGGATTTGAGGTCACGACCGCGTCGGACGCCGACACCTGTCTTGCCGCGATCAAGGCGGGTGCGCGGCCGGACGTGGTCCTGACTGACCACCAGATGCCGGGAATGGACGGGGTCGCGCTTGCCCGGGCGCTTCGGGCGGCCGGCCTTGGCGCCCCCATTGTCCTTCTGACTTCGCTGTCGCCATCGACCGGCGCCGAACTGCCGGCCGATCTGTTCGCAAGCGTCCTGCGCAAACCCATCCGGCGCGAACAGTTGCTCGACTCTCTTCTGCAACTGACAAGGGGCGCTCTCCCGCAAGGGCCGGCGCCCGCAGCCAAACCGGTCCCGCCCGCGCCCGCCCCGGTGGCAGAGGGGGCTTGCACGATCCTTGCCGCCGAGGACAACCGGACGAACAGGATGGTTCTCGAGCGGATGCTGCGCAACAGCGGCTTTCGCCTCGAGCTTGCCGTGAACGGATGCGAGGCGGTGGAGAAATTCGCCGAAATCCGCCCCGAGATCGTTCTCATGGACATCTCGATGCCCGAGATGGACGGCCTCGAGGCCATGCGCCGGATCCGGTCGATCCAGCGCGAACAGGGCCTGCCGCATACGCCGATCATCGCGCTTACCGCGCATGCCTTCGACGCCGAGTTTCAGCGCTTCCTGTCAGCAGGCTTCGATGCCTGCCTGTCAAAGCCCGTGAAAAAGGCCGAGCTTCTGTCCCTTCTGCACGCCCACGCCCACGCCGGCGACGGCGGCTAGGCGCTCAGCGGAGCTCGGGGCCGGGTCGCAGCGCGCCGGTCGTCAGCCCCCGCCAGTTCCGAAGCGTCGGGTTCATGCGCCTCTTGACGGCCGGGTCCCCGGCCTCGAGCGCACCATACCGCACCAGAAGCGCCGCGATCGCGCATTCCGAGGCGCGGGTGGCGCCGTCCTCGACCTTGAGCGCGATGCCAAGCCCGGCCTCCGGCAGGATCGCGACGAAAACGCCTTCGGCGCCGGTCTTCACGGCCGCGCGCCCGCGGGCGGCGCGCATCAGCTCGGTGCAGGCACGCCCCTCGCCGGCGACAAGTTCCGGGTGGGCCATCATCGCCTGCACAAGGCGGAACGCGGCCCGGTCCCGCGTCGCCGCCGCGTCCTCGGTCGCGGCCGCGAACCTCGCCATTGCACGCCCCAGACCCCGCAGCGTCGTCGCGAAATTCGGCGCGGAACATCCGTCGATGGCATGGGTCGGCGAGGGCATGCCGGTCACGTCCTCGAACGCCTCGCGCACCGCCTTCTGGACCGGATGATCCACCTCGACATATTCCGGCCCCGCGCGAAGATGCCGCCCCAGCGTCAGGAAACCCGCGTGCTTGCCCGAGCAGTTGTTGTGCAGCTGGCAGGGGGGCGTATCGCTGCACAACAGCGACTTGTAGGCATCGGCATCCTTGGGCATGTGGGCACCGCAACGCAGGTCCCTTTCGCCAAGGCCGATGTCCGCAAGCCACGCCGCGACCGCGCCCGTGTGCATGGCCGCGCCTTCGTGCGACGCACAGGCCAGCGCCAGCCGGCGCGCGTCGAGGCCCGCCGCGTCGGCCGCACCGCTTTCGACAAGCGGAAGGGCCTGCAGCATCTTCGCCGAGGACCGGGGAAGGACCAGCTTGTCGGGATCGCCCCAGGCGGCGACGACCTCGCCGCCCGCATCGACGACAACGGCATCCCCGCGATGCACGCATTCGAGCACTTCGCCGCGCCACACTTCGGCAAGAACCACGCTCACGCCATCCTCCTTTTCTTGGCAAGCTTCTGCCACAGATGCCGTCCGGCCCTTTCATTGGCAAGCCAATTCAAGCTAAGGTGCCGCCAATGGACGGCGCGGGTGAGGCCCCGCGGCGAATGGTGCCGCCGGGCGGATCCTGACACAGGCAGTCGAAGCTGGAGAGCAGAAGGATGAAAAGCGTTATCAAAGCGGCCCTTGTCGGCCTTGCCCTTTCCTTGCCGGCGAGCGGGGCCTTTGCGCAAGGCGTGTCCGACAGCCGCGTGGCCACGATGGCCGACTGGGCCGTGTTCGTCGAGAGCAACCCGACGGAATGCTGGATCGTGTCGACACCGAAGGAAAGCGTGCACACGCGCGGGGGGCGCCGCGTCTCGGTGCGCCGCGGTGACATCTATCTTCTGGTGACCTTCATGCCCTCGAAGAACGTCAAGGGTCAGGTATCCTTTGTCGGCGGCTATCCCTTCGCCAAGAACAACCCGGTCAAGATCGAGATCGACGGCAAGTCCTACATGCTGCCCGCGATCGATGGAGAGATCGCCTGGCCCGCGAACGAAAGCGAGGACGCGAAACTCGTGGCGGCCATGAAGAAGGGCGTCAAGGCCTATGTCATCGGCCAATCCCAGCGTGGCACGATCACGAAGGACACCTTCTCGCTTGTCGGGTTCACGGCCGCGGTCGAGGAAGCGGCCAAGCGCTGCGGCGGGTGACGCCCGCCGGGCTTCCGTTTTGCCGCGTCATGCTGTAACAGGGGCGGTCGAGTTCGGAGACCGCCCCATGAAACCTTCTTCGCCAATCACGCAGGATGTCCTGACCGTTCCGCGCCGCCTGCCCGACGGACCGACCAATCTTGTCGGCCTCACGCGCGACGCGCTTGCCCAGGCGCTTGCCGCAGTCGGCACGCCGGAACGCCAGCTGCGCATGCGCGTTGCCCAGATCTGGCAGTGGATCTACCAGAAGGGCGTGCGCGACTTCGACGCCATGACGAACCTTGCCAAGGACTACCGGCGCCTCCTTGCCGAGAACTTCGTCATCGAGGTCCCCGAGGTTGTCTCGCGCCACGTATCGGCCGACGGCACGCGCAAGTATCTTGTCCGCATCGCCGGCGGCCACGAAGTCGAAACGGTCTATATCCCGGAAGAGGATCGGGGCACGCTTTGCATCTCGAGCCAGGTGGGCTGCACGCTGACCTGCTCGTTCTGCCACACGGGCACGCAGAAGCTGGTGCGGAACCTTACGGCCGGCGAGATCGTCGGTCAGATCATGCTGGCGCGCGACGACCTCGACGACTGGCCGCGGCCCGGCGAAGGCATGGGCGAGCGCCCGCGCCTCGTCTCGAATATCGTCCTCATGGGCATGGGCGAGCCGCTCTACAACTTCGAGAACGTGCGGGACGCGATGAAGATCGCCATGGATGGCGAGGGGATCAGCCTGTCACGGCGTCGAATCACCCTGTCGACGTCGGGCGTGGTGCCGATGATCGCCCGGACGGCCGAGGAAATCGGCTGCATGCTGGCCGTGTCCTTCCACGCGACGACCGACGAGGTGCGCGACCGCCTGGTGCCGATCAACAGGAAATGGAACATTGCCACGCTTCTCGAGGCATTGCGCGCCTACCCGCGGCTGTCGAACTCCGAACGGATCACGTTCGAATACGTGATGCTGAAGGATGTGAACGACACGGACGAGGATGCACGTCGGCTCATCCAGCTCATTCGCGGGATCCCGGCCAAGATCAACCTCATTCCATTCAACGAATGGCCCGGCGCGCCGTATCAGCGGTCGGACTGGGACCGGATCGAACGCTTTGCCGACATCATCTACAAGGCCGGCTACGCCGCCCCGATCCGGACACCGCGCGGAGAGGACATCATGGCTGCCTGCGGCCAGCTCAAGTCGGCCACTGAGCGCGCCCGCAGATCGAAAGCCGAGGTCATGCGCGAGGCCGGCCTCGACTGAACTTCGCGGGAAAGGCCTCGGGCGCCGAGATCGCGCATCCGGCAAGGATGGTTCGAAAATGAAAAACGGGCGGTGGACTGCACCGCCCGTTTTCTCGTGTTCCGTGCGATATCAGTTGTTCGCAACCGCAGCGGCCAGCAGGATCAGGCCGAGAACGGCAACGACCACGCCCGGCGACGAGGACGAGGTGTCCTCGACGATCACTTCCGGCTCCATCACCGGCTCGGCCATGTTGCCGGCAAAAGCCGACGTCGCGGCGAGGGTGAACGCAGCGGCAAGAGCAATCTTTTTCATCACTATCCTCCAGAATTCTCCGGCCGTATCCGATTCAGCACCGGTCGGCGGGCACGTGTGACTTTAGCTTGCGTCCCGCTTTAAGCAACAATGATCGTGGGAATTCAACGGCTCTTCTGACGTCAATTGCACCGGATCGGCAAAAAGCTGTCAAATTAGCAACACCTGTGTGCCGATTTTCGCCAACCCGAACAGCTCGGCGATATGCTCGTTGTAAAGCCCGATGCAGCCGTTCGACGAACGCCGCCCGATCTTGCGCGTGTCATGCGTGCCGTGGATGCGGTAATAGCGCCACGACAGATAGAGCGCGTGCGTCCCGAGGGGGTTGTCTGGCCCCGGGGGCACATAGTCGGGCCATTCGGGGTTGCGCTTCTTCATCTCGGGCGTGGGACGCCAGCTTGGGCCCTCGACCTTCTTGACCACTTTCGTGCGTCCGCGGCGGGTCAGATCCTCGGAGAGGGGCACGCTGCACGGATAAAGCTTGTAGATCGACTGGTCTTCGGACCAGAAGTGCAGCGCCCTTGATGTGATGTCGACAAGGATCGCACCGTTCCTCAGATCCGAGAAGAAGGGCTCCCAGTCGAGGGCCCTGAAGCTCGAGATGTTGTGGCGAACGGATCCCTTCACCTGGGATTCCATCTCGGTCGAATTGCTCATGGTTTCCTGAGCGCCAACCGGCATGGCAAGGCCACCCGCTGCCCCGGCGACCCCGACCATGAAAGCACGCCGTGAAAGCTGCGAACTGCGATTGACCATGTCTGACTCCGTCCTGCCCGTCGGTCTTCTTCGTGCCACAATGTAGGCGGCCGGCCCGCGCGCCGCAATTCACATTGGCCGAAATGGGCGGCGACGCGCCGCCGCATTTGATCGCGCCCGCCAAAACCGCTATGGCTTGCCCCGAAGGCAGGAAGCAGGGCCCCGTCCATGATCAGGTCGTTTCTGGCGATTTTCGCCGTTGCACTCGCGCTCGTCGGCTGCACGTCCGAGCCGCCGAGGGTTGGCCCCGACGGCCGGCCCTTGCCGAAGATCTACTGGATCAAGCCGAAGGACGAGGCACGGATCCAGTATCGCATGCTCGACGGCATCAACGCCTTGCGCACGGCCGCCGGGCTTCAGCCGGTCGAACTCGACCCCCTTCTGACGGCCGCCGCGGCAACGCATTCGCGCGACATGTCCGTGCAGAACCGTCCGTGGCACTTCGGCTCGGATGGGTCTTCGCCCCTCGACCGCGTCCGACGGACCGGGTATCCCGGCCGTTTCCTGGGCGAGAACATCTCGGAGACCTACGAAAACGAGCTCGACACGCTCGCCGCCTGGATGGAGGACGAGGCGACCCGCCGCGTCATCCTTGACCCCGAGGCGCGGCGCGTCGGCATCGCCTGGTTCCAGGAACCGACCGGCAAGATCTGGTGGACACTGGTGACGGGAAGCTGAGTGGGCGCGCCGCCCCGGCTTCAGGGATAGATGTCGATCGGCGTGCCCACCGGCACCATCGCATAGAGTTCGCGCATCTCGGGGTTCGTCACGGCAATGCAGCCGGCGGTCCAGTCGCCTTTCCGCACGCCGAACAGCCCCGCCTGGCCGTGGATGAAGATGTCGCCCCCCGGCTCGAGACCGCGGGCCCGGGCTTCCTCGATGTCCCTGGCGTTCGGATATGAGATGCCCAGCGACAGATAGAAGTCGCTTTCGGGGTTCTTCCGGTCGATGACATAGCTGCCTTCGGGCGTGCGGCCGTCTCCCTCGGCCGTCTTGTCCCCTTCGGGCGCGAAGCCAAGCGCCACGTCATAGGCGCGAAGCACCGCATCGTCGTGGAACACGTAAAGGCGCCGAGAGCTCTTGAAGACGGCAAGCCGCGTCACTTCGGGCCCGTCATAGGGCGGGATCACCGGCGCGCAGCCGCCAAGCGTCACGGCCGTGGCTGCGGCCAGAATGGTCAGGACCTGCCTGCGTCGCATCACCGTGCTTAACTGCCCGTTCGTTCTTGTGTCGCCGATCCTACGCGAGGAACGCGGTCGGGAAAAGCTCAGTCGCGGCTTTCCGCTTCCAGAATCTGCCGAAGCCCCTCGCGGTAGGTCGGAAAGGCAAGGCGCACGCCCAGCTCGTCCTTGATGCGACGGTTCCGGACGCGTTTCGATTCGGCGTAGAAGCTTCGGGCCATGGGGCCAAGCTCGGCCGTTTCGAAGGGTTCTTCCGGGGGCACGGGCAGGCCAAGAAGGCGCGCGGCCTCGGCGATGACGTCCTGGGGCGGCGCCGGCTCGTCATCGCAGACATTGTAGATGGCGCCCGGGTTGGGCCGGGCCATCGAGGCCGCAAGCACCGTC
>RFGD01000296.1 GCA_003696705.1 Alphaproteobacteria bacterium
GCCGCCGGGCGAGACGCGCCGTGACAGACCCGCGCATTGCGTCGCCGCGGTTCCGGGTCTAACCTGCCCGGCGGGATCGGGAGCGCGAATGGACAGACGAGCCGTTCTCACGGGGGCGATCGCCTCTGCTGTTCTTGGGACGCCGGCAATTGCACGCTGCCGCGAGCCGTTCCGGCTGGCGCTTACGCCTGTCTTTCTCGACAACGACGCGATCGTCCTTGACGCGCTCAAGACCGCCTTCGACGAAGGCATGGGGTGCGATGTGGAACTCGTGCAGCGGCGCACCTACGAGGAGATCACGAACGCGATTCTCGGCGGCACGGTGGATGCCGCCTGGGTCTGCGGCTACCCGTTCCTGCAGCACCGCAGGGAACTGGCCCTCCAGGGCGTGCCGGTCTGGCGCGGCCGGCCGCTCTATCAGTCCTACCTCATCGCCGGAAAGAAGGACCCGGCCCAGGGGCTCGAGGACCTGCGAGGGGGGATTCACGCCTTTTCCGACCCGAACAGCAATTCGGGCTATCTCGTCACCGTGTCCGACCTTGCCCGCATGGGCGAGCACCCGGAAACCTTCTTTGCCCGCACGATCGTCACATGGGGACACCGGAACGTCGTGCGCGCGGTTGCCGGGGGGCTTGCGCGCTCGGGCAGCGTTGACGGCTATGTCTGGCAGGTCCTCGCCCGCGTCGAACCCGAACTGGCGGCGCGCACGCGCGTCGTCACCCGGTCGGAATGGCTCGGCTTTCCGCCCTTTGCCGCCCGCGCCGACCGCCATGAGGAACCGGCCGTCTTCGCCTTCCGCCGCGCCCTTCTGACCCTGCACGAAAGGGCGTCGGGGCGGCGCGCCCTTGCCCGGCTGTTCCTCGACCGGGTCGACGCGGCCGAACCCTCGCTCTACGCCGGGATCGCAAGGCGGATGGCGGATCTCGGCTGATGGCGAAAGCTCCAGACCGCAGGGCGTCGGTTTCCCTTGGCACGCGCGTGGCCATCGCCGTCGCCCTCCTGATGGTGACGCTTGGCGCCGTCGCGTCGCAATACGTGCTCTCGACCCTCGACCGGATGAACGATGCCCGCCTGCGCGAGGTGAGCCGGCTTCACGTCGAGGGCCTGGCCGTGGCCCTTGGCCCGCTGGTGCTCCACCAGGACATCTGGGAGGTCTACGACACGCTCGACCGGGCCAGAAGCGATGCCTCGACGAAACGGCTTCTCTTCACGGTTGTCACGGACGAGAAGGGCCAGGTAATCGCCGCCAGCGACCCCGAACGCGCGCCGGTCGGTAGCGATGCGCGCCCGCTCCTTGCCGCCGCGACGCCGCCCGAACGCCTGACGGCCGCCGGCGACGTCTCGGTCCTGACCGTGCGTGCCCCGGTCATGTTCGGCGGCCGGCCCGTGGGCGAAATCGCCTCCGAGATCGACGTCTCCGACCTCCTGGCCGAACGCCGCCGCGTGGCGCTGTGGCTGATCGCGGGGAACGCCACCCTGACGCTGGTCATGGCCATCGTCGCCTATTTCGTCATCCAGCGCATGCTGCGCCCGATCGCCGCGCTGACCGAGCACATGCTGTCGACCGGCGACGTGCCGACGCCGGTGCCCGCCGACGAGCTTCCCC
>RFGD01000041.1 GCA_003696705.1 Alphaproteobacteria bacterium
CGCCGGGCCGCGATGCGGGCGACGCCGTCGCTCATCAAGTCCTATCTCCGCCTGGGCGGCTTCGTGGGCGACGGCGCCTGGATCGACCGGGAATTCAACACGGTGGACGTGTGCCTGGTGATGGACACGGCCCGCATGTCGCCGCGCCACCGCGAATTCTATACCCGCGGCCCGGGGGCGGCGGGATGAGCGCAACCTGGCGGTCGGACACGCCGCCGCCGCCGGCGCGGATCGGTGTCGCCGGCTGGGCAAGGGCGATCCTGCGCGGGGCCGGCGTGGGGGCACTGAACGCCGGCGGGCTGGTCCTAATGCTTGTGCTGCGGCTCGTCGAGCGGCCGCTCTTCGGCGCCCATCGCCCCCTGACGCCCTACATCACGCAAGGGGTCTGCAAGGGCTCGCTTGCCATCATCGGGCTCGGGGTCAGCATTCGCGGCCAGCCGATGGAGGGCGGCGGCGCGGTCGTGGCGAACCATTCGTCCTGGCTCGACATCTTCGTGTTGAACGCGCCCCAGCGCATCTATTTCGTCTCGAAGGCCGAGGTGGCGAACTGGCCCTTCATCGGCCTTCTCGCGCGCGCAACCGGGACCGTCTTCATCCGCCGCGAGCGGCGCGAGGCGCGCGCCCAGGCCATCATGCTGCGCGAGCGGCTTGCGGCGGGGCATCGGCTCTTGTTCTTCCCCGAGGGCACAAGCACCGACGGTCTGCGGGTCCTGCCGTTCAAGACGACGCTTTTTGCGCCGTTTCTGGATGACGGCCTTCGGGCCGACCTGGCCGTGCAGCCGGTCACGGCGCGCTACCACGCCCCCGAGGGAGAGGATCCGCGCTTCTATGGCTGGTGGGGGGACATGTCCATGGGACCGCATCTTCTGAAGGTCCTGGCCGCCCCGCGTCAGGGACGGGTCGAGCTTACCTTTCACCCGCCCCTGCATGCCCGCGACTTCGGCGACCGCAAGGCGCTGGCGCGTGCGGCCGAATCCGCCGTGCGCGCGCCCTTCGAGGACCAGTTCGAGGACCGGGCGGCGGGGGACTAGAGCCCCTGGGTCAGGTGCACAAGCGCCGCGACGGGGTCGTCCTGGCTCCAGATCTCTTCGCCGATGCCGAAGAAATCGGTGATGGGCGCAAGGTCGGCGACGACCTCTGCGGTCAGGCCGCCTTCGGCGACGACGGGCAGTTCGATCATCTCGGACCACCAGGCGAAGAGTTCGCGCTCGGCCACCGTGCCGTCGCCCAGGGCGGTCGGGCCGACGGGGCCGAAGCTGACATAGTCGGCACCGGCCTCGCCCGCGGTGAGCCCGTCGTGGCGCGAGGCGCCGCAAAAGGCGCCCACGATGGCGTCCTTCTGCAGCTTTTCTCGGGCCTTGCGGACCCGGCGCGCGCCGTCGGAAAGATGCACGCCGTCAAGCCCCAGCCTTTCGGCCAGAAGAAGGTGGTCGGCGATCACGATGGGAATGTCGCGCGCGTGGAGGATCTCCCGCAGGGCGTCCGCCGCCCGACAAACGTCGCCCTCGTCCCGCGTCGCCATCGCAAGGCGGAAACAGGCAACGGGGCTGGCGTCCAGAACGCGTTGCAGAAGACCCGTAAAGGCGTCAAGGGCGAAGGCGGGAGGGGACAGAAGGTAGATCTGCGGTCGCTCGACGTCGGACATGGCCGGCCCTCATGATGGTTTTGCCCTGCTATAGCGCCCGTGCGCGGGCTTGGCCATGGGGAAGGGGACGGCGACGGCGGTTCCGCGACCCGGCGGGAACGCCGGCGCTTGCCAGGCCGGCGCCAAGACCGTATCAGCGGGCGCGAAGCAACCCCGGGAAAGGCCCGTGACCGACAACGCCGCCAGCGACCGCGCGACCCAGCCGGCATTCATCCTCGTGCGTCCACAGATGGGCGAGAACATCGGCGCCGCCGCCCGTGCGATGCTGAACTTCGGCCTTGGCCGGATGCGCCTGGTGGCGCCGAGGGACGGCTGGCCCAACCCGCGCGCCGTGGCGACCGCAAGCGGCGCCGGGCGGGTCCTGGACGCCGCCGGGGTCTTTGCCGACACCGCCGCGGCAACGACCGATCTTCACTACGTCCTTGCCACGACCGCCCGCCCGCGCGAACTGACGAAGGAAGTGCTCGACCCCGAGGCGGCGATGGCCCGTGCCTTCGCCCTCTCCCAGGCGGGCCGGCAGGTGGGCATCCTCTTCGGCGCCGAGCGGGCGGGCCTCGAGAACGAGGAGATCGCCCGCGCCGATGCCATCGTCACCGTGCCGGTCAACCCCGCCTTCGCCTCGCTCAACCTTGGCCAGTCGGTGCTTCTCATGGCCTACGAATGGGGGCGGCAGTCAGAGATCGGGCAAGGCCGCGTCACGGGGCCGGAGATTTCGCCGGCCAGCCATGCCGAGATCGAGCACCTTGCCCGCCATTTCGAGGACGAGCTCGAGCGGGCCGGGTTCTTCTTCCCGCCGGAAAAGGCGGGCAGCATGAAGCTCAACCTGCGCAACATGTGGGCGCGCCTGCCGCTTGCAAGCGGCGACGTGCGCATGCTGCACGGGATGTTGCGGCAACTTGTCCGTCGCCACGGCGGCAGGGGCGGCTGACGCGCCACCGCGCTTGATCGCGGTGCGGCGCGGCTCTAGTTTCGCCCCGGTCGACACAGCCCAAGCGAAGGGGAACGCGCATGACTGCCAAGCGAAGCATATTCGAGGAAGTGGGCCCCGGCGAACGCCAACCCGCGGCCGAGGGCGGGCTGATCGACCGTGGCCGCGCCGGCAGCCGGCGCGCGGTGCGCGTCTGGCTTGGCATTCTCTTCGTGCTGGTCGCGGCCATGATTGCGGTGGGCGGTCTGACGCGCCTGACGGACTCGGACCTGTCGATCACCGAGTGGCGCCCCGTGACGGGGGCCATCCCGCCCCTCTCGGCCGAGGATTGGCAGGCCGAATTCGACAAGTATCGCCAGATCCCCGAGTTCATCGAGCAAAACAGCTGGATGACGGTCGAGGACTTCAAGTCGATCTACTGGTGGGAATGGGGCCATCGCCAGCTTGGCCGGGCCATAGGGCTCGTCTGGGCCTTGGGGCTTCTCTTTCTTTTCGCCACGCGCCGGGTTCCGCCGGGCTGGGGCGGACGGCTCTTCCTGGTCGGTGTCCTGGGCGGACTGCAGGGCGCCGTCGGCTGGTGGATGGTGTCCTCGGGGCTGGGCAACGGGATGCTTGACGTAGCCTCCTACCGGCTGGCGACGCATCTGGGCCTGGCCTTCGTGATCCTCGGGTTCATCGCCTGGTATTACCTGACCCTTGGCCGCCCGGCAGCCGAGCTTCTTCAGGCGCGCCGCAGCGCGGACCGGGCGGCACGGGCCTGGGCGACGGCGCTTGTCCATCTGACGTTTCTTCAGGTCCTTCTCGGCGCGCTTGTCGCGGGCATCGACGCCGGACGCACCTTTACCGACTGGCCGCTCATGGCGGGCCAGATCCTGCCGCCCGATCCGTTCGATCTGTCGCCCGTGTGGCGGAACTTCTTCGAAAACGAATCGCTTGTTCAGTTCAATCACAGGATCGTCGGCTATCTCGTTGTTCTGGCGGCAGTTCTGGCGTTTGCGCGCATGCGCCGCGCGCCGATGGAATCGGTTCGCCAGACCTTTGCCCATGCGGCGCTCATGGCGGTCATCCAGATGGTCCTCGGCATTGCCACCGTCCTCATGGCGGCGCCGGCGCATGTGGCGATCGTCCACCAGGTCGGCGCGGTCGTCCTGTGGGTTCTGGTCCTTCGGGCCCGCCACATGGCCATCTATCCCCGCGGCACCGCCATTCAGGGCGGGACGGCGCGGACATGAGCGGTCGTCACGGCCCCGCCGAAGCCCTCGAGGCGCTTCGCGCCCACCAGCGCCAGACCGAGGCGCTGGCGCAGATTGCCGGGCGGCTGTCCTGGGACCAGGAAACCGTGATGCCGCGCGGCGCCGCCGAGCAGCGCAGCGAGGAGATGGCGGCCATCGAGGCGGTTCTGCATGCCCGTCGCGCGGATCCCCGCATCGGCGAGTGGCTCGAGGCGATCGGCGACGAAGGGCTGGACGCCCGCACCCGGGCCGAGTTGCGGCTTGTCCGGCGCGCCCACGCGCGGGCGACGCGCGTGCCCGAGCGGCTGGCGGCCGAGATCGCACGCGTCACGAGCGTCGCGCAGGGCGTCTGGGCCGACGCACGGCGGGACGAAGATGTCGGGGCCTTCCTTCCGACCCTGGCCGAGGTCGTCCGCCTGAAGCGCGACGAGGCGGCGGCGCTGGCCGGCGAAGGCTCGCTCTACGACGCACTTCTTGACGACTACGAGCCGGGGATCGACCAGGAGTGGCTTTCGGCGCTTTTCGGGCGCATGCGCCCGCGTCTGGTCGCGTTGCGCGAACGGGTGCTGGAGGCAGCCGCTTCGGTTCCCCTTCCCAAGGGAACTTTCCCGCCCGAGGCGCAGACCGAACTTGCTCGCGCCTGCGCAACCGCCTTCGGTTACGACTGGACGCGCGGCCGGCTTGACTTCTCGGTGCATCCGTTCTCGTCGGGCTCCGGGGACGATGTTCGCATTACCACGCGAATTGCCGCAGACGATCCGTTCAACTGCATCTACTCGACGATCCACGAGACGGGGCATGCCTGTTACGAGCAGGGGATCGACCGTGCCTATCGCCTGACTCCCCTTGGCCGGGGCGTGTCGATGGGCGTGCATGAAAGCCAGAGCCGCATCTACGAGAACCAGATGGGGCGGGGAAGGGGCTTCACCGGCTGGCTGTTCGACGAGATGCGGGGCCGTTTCGGAGACTTCGGCATTTCCGACCGGGACGTGTTCTATCGTGCCGTGAACCGGGTCGCGACCGGCTACATCCGGACCGAGGCCGACGAGGTGCATTACAACCTCCATGTCCTTCTGCGCTTCGACCTCGAACGCGACCTGATCGAGGGACGGCTGGACGTCGCCGATCTGGAAACGGCGTGGAACGAACGCTTCGAGCGGGATTTCGGCCGCAAGGTCGACCGTCCGTCGAACGGCGTTCTGCAGGATGTGCACTGGTCGGTGGGCCTGTTCGGCTACTTCCCGACCTATACGCTTGGCAATGTCTATGCCGGGTGCCTGTGGAAGGCCCTGCGGGCCGAGGTGGCGGATGTCGACGACGCGCTTGCCGCGGGGGATCCGTCCCCGGCAACGGCCTGGCTTCGCGAGAAGGTGCAGCGCCACGGCGCCCTTCTCGAACCCGTGGACCTTGTCACGCAGGCGACGGGAAGCGTGCCCGGCGAAGGACCGCTTCTCGACTATCTGGAAGAGAAGTTCCTCGATCTCTACGGCTAGAACGCGGGCAGGGCCCGCGCCGCCCTCGGGGGACCACCGCCGCGCGCCGTTCCCGCCGCGCCGCCCGTCCGGCGTTACCGGATGTCGCCCTTCGTCACTTCTCGGGGATGAGGCCCCGCGGACTGAACCGCAGCACCAGAAGAAGCAGAACCCCCATCGTCATCAGCCGCATGTGGGCCGCGCTTTCGACAAGATGCGCCCGCAGCGCCGAATCGGGCGACATCCCCGCGGTCAGCACCTCGATCAGCCAGCGGCCCATGGGTTCGACCTCGACCCACAGGAACCAGACCAGGAAGCCGCCGAGAATGGCGCCCCAGTTGTTCCCCGATCCGCCGACGATGACCATCAGCCAGATGAGGAAGGTATAACGCAGCGGATTGTAGGTGCCCGGCGTCAGCTGCCCGTCCAGCGTCGTCATCATCGCGCCGGCGATCCCGCAGACGGCCGACCCGAGGATGAAGATCTCGAGATGGCGGCGCGTGACGTCCTTGCCCATTGCCTCGGCCGCGACTTCGTTGTCGCGGATGGCCCGCATCATGCGCCCCCACGGAGAGCGCAGCGAGAGCTCGGCCATGAGAAGGACGATGACAAGAACGACGGCGAACATGATGCCGTAGGACAGCTTGACGTAAAGCGACGAGGCCGTCGCCGGATCAAGCCCAAGCTCGAGCGCGCGGGCGACGAACTCGGGGTCCTGTTGAAGATCGACCTCATAGGGGACAGGCCGCGGAAGGCCGACGACGTTCTTGACGCCGCGGTCGAGCCAGTCCTCGTTCTTCATGACGGCGATGATGATTTCGGCGATGCCGAGGGTGGCAATCGCCAGATAGTCCGAGCGCAGCCCGAGCGCCGTCTTCCCGATGATCCATGCGGCGCCGGCCGCCAGAAGGCCGCCAACGGGCCAGGCAAGGACGACCGGAAGCCCCAGCCCGCCGAGATAGCCCGTGGCGGCGGGGTTCACGGCCTCGATGGCCTCGACCGCCGGGTCGAACAGCCAGCGGTAGATGATGAAACCGACCACGACGATCGTGCTGACGACAAGCCCCCGACGGCGCGAGACGCGGTGCCAGGCGCGCACGGCAAGCGCGATCGTGCCGGCGCCCACGGCAAGCGCCACGAGCACGCGCAGGCCACCGGCCGCCCAGGCCTCGGTCACGGGGGGCATCGACGTCAGCACCGTGGCCAGACCGCCCAGGGCGACGAACCCCATGATGCCGATGTTGAAAAGCCCGGCATATCCCCACTGCATGTTGACCCCAAGGGCCATCAGCGCCGAAATCAGCCCCATGTTCAGGATCACGAGCGCCACGTTCCAGCTTTGCAGGAAGCCGACGGCCCCGATCAGGGCGAAAACGATGACGAAAAGCAGGATGTTGCGCATGTTGCCGGTCATGACGACTGCCCCCTGAAAAGCCCCGTCGGCCGGACGAGAAGGACAACGACAAGGATCGCGAAGGACACCGCGAACTTGTAGTCGGTGGAAAGAAGCTGCAGAAGGCCCGACGGCTCGAGCCCCTCGGGCACCAGATAGCCCACCACCTTCTTCCAGGCATAGGTTACCGTCACCTCCGAAAAGGCGATGACGAACCCGCCGGCGATGGCGCCAAGCGGGTTGCCCAGCCCGCCAACGATGGCCGAGGCGAAGATCGGCAGGAGTAGCTGGAAATAGGTGAACGGCTTGAAGGACTTGTCGAGGCCGTAGAGGACGCCGGCAATGGTCGCCAGTGCCGCCGCCAGCACCCAGGCCACGGTAACGACGCGTTCGGGGTTGATGCCGGAAAGAAGCGCCAGATCCTCGTTGTCGGCATAGGCGCGCATGGATTTGCCCGTGCGGGTGCGGTTCAGAAACCAGAACAGCGCCGCCACGACCACGATCGCAAGGACGACCGTGATGCCCTGCGTGACCTTGATGGCCAGCCCCTCGCGCAGGCCCGTCATCGCCTTGAACTGGCGTGCCGTGATGATGAACCGAGAGCCATCGGCGAAGTTCTGTTCGCCCGGCCCGATGATGAAGCGGATGACGCCGTTCATGATGAACATGACGCCCAGCGAGGCGATGACGAGCGTGATCGGCGCCGCCCGCGTCCGCCGATAGAAGCGATAGACGACCCGGTCCGTGGCCAGAAGGACGACCGCCGTCACCACGATCGCCACCGGCAGCGTCAGAAGCGCCGTTGGCAGCGGCCCGGCCGAGATCCCGGCGGCCTGGAGGGCCCAGGTCAACAGGATCGTGACCATCGTCCCGAAGGCCATGGTGTCGCCATGGGCGAAGTTCGAGAAGCGCAGGATGCCGAAGATCAGCGTTACGCCAAGCGCGCCGAGTGCAAGCTGCGAGCCATAGGCGACGCCGGGCACGACGACATAGTTGAGCAGCGCGACGATGGCGTTCAGGACGTCCATCACAGGGCCTCCTCGGGACGGTGTGGAAGGCAGGGAAGGCGCCGGGCGGGCGCCTGCCCGGCGGCGGTGGCCGGAAGGGTTCGGGTCAGGGCCGGACGCATGCGCTCATCCCCCCAGGAAGGTGCGGCGGACCTCGGGGTCGGCCAGAAGCTCGGCCCCGGTGCCGGTATGTGCGTTGCGGCCCTGCACGAGGACGTAGCCGACGTCGGCGATCTCGAGCGCCTGGCGGGCGTTCTGCTCGACCATCAGGATCGAGATGCCGGTGCGCGCGACCTCGATGATGCGGTCGAACAGCTCGTCCATGACGATGGGACTGACGCCGGCCGTCGGCTCGTCCAGCATGAGGACGGTCGGCCGGGTCATGAGCGCGCGGCCCACGGCGACCTGCTGGCGCTGGCCGCCCGACAGCTCGCCCGCCGCCTGACGGCGCTTTTCCCTCAGGACGGGGAAGAGTTCGTAGACCTGCTCCATCGTCTCGGAGATGTCGTCGCGGCGCAGGAACGCACCCATCTCGAGGTTTTCCTCGACGGTCATCGAGGTGAAGACGTTGTTCGTCTGCGGAACGAAGGCCATGCCCTTGGCGACGCGCGCCTGCGGGGTCAGGCCCGTGATGTCCTCGCCGTCCAGAAGGACGCGGCCCACGCGCAGGTTCAGCATGCCGAAGACGGCCTTCATCGCCGTCGACTTGCCGGCGCCGTTCGGGCCGACGATGACGGCGATCTGGCCGCGCTCGACCCCGATCGTGCAGCCGTGAAGGATGTCGACGGGGCCGTAGCCGCCCGTCATCTCCTCGCCCAGGAGGAAGGGTTCGGTCGCCGGTCCGGGGGCGACGGTGGGCGTTGCGGGTCTGGCCTCGGTCGTCACGTCGCGGCCTCCGTCTTCTTGCGGTTCTTCAGGCCGCGACCAAGGTAGGCCTCGATCACGGCCTCGTTTCTCATGATCTCGTCGGCCGAGCCTTCGGCCAGCACCTTGCCTTCGGCCATGACGATGACCGGATCGCAAAGCCGGGCGATGAAATCCATGTCGTGCTCGATCACGCAGAAGGTATAGCCGCGCTCCTCGTTGAGGCGCCGGATCGATTCGCCGATCGTCTTCAGAAGCGTCCGGTTCACGCCGGCGCCCACTTCGTCGAGAAAGACGATCTTCGCGTCCACCATCATCGTCCGCCCAAGCTCGAGAAGCTTCTTCTGCCCGCCCGAGAGATTGCCGGCCTTCTGGTCCGCCAGGTGGTCGATGGTCAGGAACTCGAGCACGTCGTCGGCCTTCCTCGCAAGCGCGCGCTCTTCCTCGGCGATGCGGCCGCGGTGAAACCAGGTGTTCCACAGCCGCTCGCCCGACTGGCCGCCGGGCACCATCATCAGGTTCTCGCGCACGGTGAGGGACGAAAACTCGTGCGCGATCTGAAAGGTGCGCAGAAGTCCCTTGTGGAACAGCTCGTGCGGGGGCAACCCGGTAATGTCCTCGCCTTCCATCAGGACCCGACCCGAGGTCGGCGGCAAGACGCCCGCGATCACGTTGAACAGGGTCGACTTGCCGGCCCCGTTCGGCCCGATCAGGCCGGTGATCGAGCCGCGCCGAATTTCGAGCGACGCCCCGTCAACGGCGCGAAAGCCCCCGAAGTGCTTGTGCAGGTTCTCGACAACGATCATGCGCGCGCCCCGTCATGGAAAACAGCCCGGAACTGGTCCGGGCTGTTTCCCCTATTTCCGGCAAATGTCAATCAGCGATAGCCGACCGTGACGAACTTGCCGCCCTTCACCTCGAACTCGCGGTAGCTGCCGGCCGCTTCGCCGCCGCCGATGAGCTCGACCGCCGTGGCGCCGACGTAGTCGATGTCGCCACCCGAGGCGAGGATGTCGAGCGCCTTGCCAAGTTCGCCCGGCATGATCTTCTCGCCCGGTGCGTTGGCGACGTCCATGACCTTGTCCTTGAACTTGGCCGGATCGTCCGAGCCGGCCGCCTGCATGGCCAGAAGGATGAGCGCCGCCGCGTCATAGGATTCGCCGGCGTAGGGCGACGTGCCGTCGAAACCCTCGGCCTTGGCGATTTCGGCGAACATTGCCGCGCCGGGGCTGTCGGTGCCCGGGTTCTGACCGAACGAGCCGTCGATGTCCGTGCCGAAGCGGTCCGTCAGCGATTCCGAAACCATCCCGTCGGGAAGGACGAAGGTCTCGAACGCGCCGGTGTCAAGCGCGGCCTGGATGATGCCCGCGCCGCCCTGGTCGGCATAGCCCGCGACGACAAGCGCGTCGCCCCCGGCCGAGGCAAGCGCCGCCACTTCGGCCGAGTAGTCCGCCTTGCCGTCCTCGTGCGCGGCGACGATGGTCACCGAGCCGCCCTTGGCCTCGAAGGCCGACTTGAAGCTGTCGGCAAGGCCCTTGCCATAGTCGTTGTTGGTGTAGGTCACGGCCACCGACTTGATGCCGCGATCAAGGATGATGTCGGCCATCACTTCGCCCTGACGCGCGTCCGACGGGGCCGTGCGGAAGAAGAGGCCGTTGTCCTCGACCGTCGAAAGCGCCGGCGAGGTGGCCGAGGGCGAGATCATGACGATACCGTTCGGCACGGCCACGTTCTGAAGCACGGCGCCGGTGACGCCCGAGCAGTCCGCGCCCATGATCGCCTTCACGCCTTCGCCGGTCACAAGGCGCTCGGCCGCGGCCGTCGCCGCCGCCGCGTCGACACAGGTCGAATCGGCGCGCACCGGCTCGACCGTGGCGCCGCCCAGAAGCTTGCCCGAGGCGTTGATTTCCTTGATCGCCGTCTCGGCCCCCGCGGCCATGGCGGGCGTCAGCGATTCGATCGGGCCGGTAAAGCCAAGCTCGATCCCGATCTTGATGGTTTCGGCCGCTGCCGCCGAGGCCATGACGGCGCCGACTGCGGTCGCCAGAAGAAGTCCTTTCATTCCACTCTCCCTGTGATGTTCAGTTCTGCCGCGCACACTAGTCGCGGCCTCGCGAAATGAAAAGGGCCGAAGCGGCCCCTTTCCGCAGCGAAAGCCTAGAGAAGCCCCGGAAGCCAGAGGACGATGCCCGGAAAGAGGATGAGCACCGCAACCGTCACGACGTCGGCGACGAAGAAGGGGCTTGCGCCGCGGAACACGTCCTGCACCGTGATCGGCATGCGCCCGTCCTGCGCGACCCCCGCCACGACGAAGCAGTTGAGCCCGATGGGCGGGGTGATGAGGCAGAGCTCGGCCATCTTGACGACGATGATGCCGAACCAGATGGCGCATTCGTCGGCCGACATCCCGAGGGCCGAGGCTTCGGCCGTGACGTTCGGCCCCCCATTGAGCGCGATGACCGCCGGAAAGGTGACGGGAAGCGTCAGGATCAGCATGCCGATCGCGTCCATGAACATGCCAAGGACCACATAGGCCAGAAGGATGAACAGAAGCGTCACATGGGCAGGCTGGTCGAGCCCCGCGATCCATGCGGCGAAATGGTCGGGCAGCTTGGCGAAGCCCAGGTAGCGCACGAAGATGAGCACGCCCCAGATCATCGTGAAGATCATGACCGTCAGCTTCGCCGTCTCCATGAGCGCGCCGCGAAGCTGGTGCCAGCGCATGCCCTTTCGAAGCGCCATCAGAAGAATGATGAACGCGCCCAGGGCCCCGGCCTCGGTCGGGGTCGCCCAGCCGAAATAGATCGAGTAGATGATTATGGCGATGACAAGGATGATGGGCGTCGTTCCGGGCAGCGCGGCCAGGCGCTGACGGAAGGTGAAGCCGCGCACGGGCGGGCCAAGGTCGGGGTTCAGTCGGGCAAGCCCCGTGATGAGCGCGGCATAGATCAGCGCCGAGACCGCCCCCGGCAGGAACCCGGCAAGCAGGAGCTTGCCGACCGACTGCTCGACGATGATTGCGTAGATGACAAGGATCGCCGACGGCGGGATCAGCGAGGCCAGCGTCCCGCCGGCCGCCACCACGCCCGCGGCGAAGCGCTTGTTGTAGCCCTCGCGCAGCATTTCGGGGATGGCGATGCGCGCGAAGACGGCCGAGGTGGCCACCGATGCCCCCGACACGGCCGCAAACCCTGCCGTGGCGAAGACGGTCGCCACCGCGAGTCCCCCGGGCACCCAGCCGATCCAGCGCTTGGCGGCCTCGAACAGATAGCGGGTGAGGCCGGCGTAATAGGCCAGATAGCCGATCAGGATGAAGGTCGGTATGAGCGAGAGGGCATAGGTCGTCGACTTCGAGTGCGGGATCTGCCCGGCAAGTTTCATCGCCGTGACAAGACCGCGGTCGAAACCCTGACGCTGCATGAAGAAAAGGCAAAGCCCCAGAAAGCCGACAAAGGCCGCGGCGAAGGCCACCCGCATGCCGACAAGGACAAGGATCACCAGAAGCCCCGACAGCCACAGCGCCATGTCGAAGGGATCGACGCCGGCCAGAAGGGCCTTCATGTCGACGAGACTATCCATTGCGGGCATCCCCCGGTGCCTCGACGACGACCTCGGCCTCGTGCATGGCCTGTTCGGCCGGCGGTTCGACAAGTGGGACCGCGACCGGCTCGGCCTCGGCGCGGGCGATCGCGCGGCCATAGCCCCAGAGCTGGAGCGCCAGCCGAAGCCACAGAAGCGAGAGCGAGAACGGCACGAGAAGCTTGGACGGCCAGAGCGGCAGGGCGACGTCGATCGTGGAATCGCGGCTCCACCACGGGTCCGAGAACGAGAACGAACGCTGGAAGTGATACCAGCTTCCGTAGATGAGCGCCGTCGTGATGACGAGCATGAAGAGCGTCGAGAGGAACTCGAAGATCCAGACCCCCCGCCCCGAGAGCCGGGCGACGAGGATGTCCATGCGGATGTGTCCGCCCTCGCGCTGGCAATAGGCGATGCCGAGGAAGGCGAAGGTGGCCATGAACTGCTCGGTCCAGTCGACGTAACCCGGCACCGGCATGCCGAGAAGCTTGCGCGCCAGGACGTTCCAGACCGCAAGACACACCAGCGCGAAGATCACCAGGCCGGCCGCCAGGTTGAGCGCCGATTCGAGCCGGAAGACGGCCCGGTCGATCCGCGACAGAAGCGAATTGTCCGCGCGTACACGGGATTGGGTCATGGGCTCGCGCCTCCGAACCTGTCAGATCGGGCGTAAGGGAGGCAGCGCCCGGCCGGGCGCCGCCCGGCGCCGTCAGTTCGACATGCGCGCAGTCTTCAGCGTTTCCTGGACCAGGTCGAAAAGCTCCTGCCCGGGCAGTCCCTGCGCCGTCATGTCGTCGATCCACTTCTTCTGGATCGGGCCGGCGACCTCGCGGAAGCGGGCAATCTCGGCTTCGTCGATATGCACCTTCTGGACGTTTTTCTCGGCCAGGATCGAATCCCACTTCTCGAGAAGCTTGCCGTAGTTCGCAAGGTAGTGGTCGAGCGCCTCGTCGATCGAGCCGTCGAGGGCGGCGCGGTGTTCGGGGCTCAGCGCCTCGTAGGCGTCGATGTTGACGACGACGGGACAGTTGACCGTCCCGGGGTTCAGGTTTTCGGTCCACCAGTCGGCAAGCTCGATCGTGCGGAAGGCCAGATGCGCGTGCTGGGCGAAGGCAACGGCGTCGACGACGCCCGATTCCATGGCGTTGTAGGCTTCCGTTGCGGTCACGCTGGTGGGCACGGCGCCGATGGCCTTGAACGCCTCGCCGATGCCGCCGGTGGCGCGGATGCGCATGCCCTTGAAGTCCTCGAGCCGGGCGGGCGGCTTGCCGGTGCCGACAAGGTTGTATTGCGGCATGGGCGAGGGCATGAGCAGCATGGCGTTCCAGCGCGCAAGGTCGGCTTTCGTCGCGGGGTGATTGTAGACCGCCTTCGACACGGCGACCTCTTCCTCCAGCGTGTTGACGCCAAGAAACGGCAGTTCGAGCACGGTGATCGTCGGGTTCTTGTCGCGGTGATAGCCGGCACAGAACTGGGCCATCTCGAAGGCGCCGATCGAAATGCCGTCAAGGTTCTCGCGGTTCTTCGAAAGTCCGCCGTAGGAGATGTTCAGCGTGAACTCGCCGCCGGTCTTTTCCTTGACCAGCTCGGCCAGCTTCTCGACATGCTCGGTGAAGGCGCGGCGCTTGCCCCAGAGCGAGACGTTCCATTCGACGGCAAGGGCCTCGCCGGCGAAGGCGATGGCCACGGCGGCCACGGCGGCCGTCTTCAGCATCGTTTTCATGTGTCTTTTCCTCCCTGCGCGGCGTTGATGCCGCTTCCGGGACGTTAGCCGCAGACCGGTCAGATTTCCAGACCGGCGCCAGACGCCGCGTCCGGGACGACGACAAGGGGGGCGGGCAGGCGGTGCTCCTCGAGGTTCGGAGCCTCGTCAACGCGGTCGAGCACGGCAAATAGCCCCGGTGGCGCAAGGGGTGTCAGGACGGCGTGCCAGACGCCGCGAAGATAGTTCACCCCCTGGCCCGGGCCGGCGACGAAGGCAAGGGGCGCGCCAGGAAGCCCGCCGGCGTCGGGGGCGACGACGACCAGAAAGGGGGCCGCGGCCATGGGCACGAAGGCCTGAGAGCCCAGGGGATGGCGTTCGAGAAGTCCGATCGACACCGGAAACCGCCGCGGGCTCGCGCGGAAGATCGAAAGGCCGGCCGGTCCGCCGGCCATGTCGATGCGGGCGCGGTCGTGCCACCGGCCGCAATGCCCGTCGTTGATGATGCGGTCGGGATCGCCCTGCGCCTCGAGCACGTCGCCAAAGGGGCGGAAGGCCTCGGCCGAAAGGGGGCGGGCGACGAGGGGCGCGGTCATGGCAGGCGCCCGGGCGCCAGCGGTGGGTGGCGGTTGACGTTCTTGTAAAGAAGATAGCGGAACGGTTCGGGGCCGCCGGCATAGCAGGCCTGCGGGCAGAAGGCCCTGAGCCACATGTAGTCGCCGGCCTCGACCTCGACCCAGTTGCGGTTCAGCCGGTAGACGGCCTTGCCCTGAAGCACGTAAAGCCCGTGTTCCATGACATGCGTCTCTTCGAACGGGATCGAGCCGCCGGGCGCGAAGGTGACGATGTTGACGTGCATGTCATGGGCCATGTCCTCGGGGTCCACGAAACGCGTCGTGGCCCATGCGCCGGCGGTGTCCGGCATGGGTTCGGGGGGGTGGTCGTCCTCGGTCGTCACGAAGGGGGCGGGGGGCGCCACCCCTTCGACGGGTTCGTAGGCCTTGCGGATCCAGTGAAAGCCAAGGGACTCGGCGCCCCGGTTCTGCACCGTCCAGCGCGCGCGCGGCGGCAGGTAGGCGTAGCCGCCGGGGCCCAGCCGACGGCCCGTCCCCTCGATCTCGAGCGTCATCTCGCCCCGGGTCACGAAAAGAACGGCCTCGGCCCCGGGGTCGGGCTCGGGACGGCCGGAGCCGCCGCCGGGGGCGACCTCGAGGAGGTAGTGCGCGAAGGTCTCGGCAAAGCCCGAAAGCGGCCGGGCCAGGATCCAGGCCCGCGCGCCGCGCCAGTGGGGCAGGGCCGAGGTCACGATCGAGCGCATGACGCCCCGCGGAATGACGGCATAGCTTTCGGTGAAGACGGCGCGTCCCGTCATCAGCGCGCGCTGCGGCGGCAGCCCGTCGGCGGGATGGCCATAGCCCGGCCCCGTCATGGCAGCAACTCCGCAAGGCGAAGTTCGGCGATGCGCTCGACCTGGCGGCAGGCTTCGGCGAACTCGGTCTCGGGATCGTGCTCGAGCCGGTCCCAGAAGGCCTTCAGGATGGACGTCTTGTCGTGGTCGCGCACGGCGATGATGAAGGGAAAGCCGAATTTCTTCCGGTAGCGCTCGTTGAGCGTTTCGAACGTCTTCCGCTCGGCGTCCGTCAGCGCGTCGAGCCCGGCCGACGCCTGCTCGGCCGCGCTTTCGGCCGTCAGCCGACGCGCCGCGGCCAGCCGCCCGGCAAGGTCGGGATGCGCGCGCAGGACGCCGAGGCGCTCGTCGTGCGAGGCCGACCGGAAGGCCCGGCAGAGGGCATTGTGCAGCCCCCGGGCCGTGTCATGGGCGGGGCCAAGCTCAAGCGCCCAGGCGCGCTCGGCGATCCATGGGGAATGTTCGAAGATGCCGCCGAAAAGCTCGACGAAGGCGTCGCGATCCATCATGGACGGCCGCTCGTGCGCCCCGGCGGGGTGGCGCTCGGCCCAGTGGCGGGCAATGTCGATGCGCCGGGCGATCCAGACGTCCGGGCGCGCCGCCACATGGTCGATGAAGCGCCGAAGGGCGGCGGCCCGTCCCGGCCGTCCCGCCAGGCGACAGTGAAGCCCGACCGACATCATCTTCGGCCGGCCGGCATGCCCCTCGGCCAGAAGCGTGTCGAAGGTGTCGCGCAGATAGGTGAAGAACTGGTCCCCCGAGTTGAAACCCTGCGGCGTCGCGAAGCGCATGTCGTTTGCGTCGAGCGTATAGGGGACGATGAGCTGATCGCGCCGCCCGAACTTCATCCAGTACGGAAGATCGTCGGCGTAACTGTCGGCAATATAGTCGAATTGCCCCGTTTCGGCGGCAAGGCGGACGGTGTTCATCGAGGTGCGGCCCGTATACCACCCGCAGGGCGGCGTTCCGACGACCTCGGTGTGCAGGCGAATGGCCTCGGCGATATGGGCGCGCTCTTCGTCCTCGGGCATGTTGCGATAGTCGATCCACTTGAGCCCGTGGCTGGCAACCTCCCACCCGGCGTCCTTCATGGCGGCCACCTGTTCGGGGCTGCGGGCCAGCGCCGTCGCGACGCCATAGACGGTGACGGGCACGCCCGCGTCTTCAAAGAGCGTGTGTAGCCGCCAGAACCCGGCACGGGCGCCGTATTCGTAGATCGATTCCATGTTCCAGTGGCGCTGGCCCGGCCAGGGCTCGGCGCCCACGATCTCGGACAGGAAGGCTTCCGATGCCGGATCGCCGTGGAGGATGTTGTTCTCGCCCCCTTCCTCGTAGTTGAGGACGAACTGGACGGCGATGGCGGCACCCCCCGGCCAGTCGGCCGCCGGAACCCGGGGGCCATAGCCGATCATGTCGCGCGGATATCTGTTCATCGTCTCCACCATCCTTCGGATCGCCGCCGCCAGGGCGAAACCGGCGCATGCCGCAAGTTTCTACTTGAAACGGGGACAGGGCGCTGTGCAACCTTCATTTGAGGGAACGCGCCGACCAGGGGGAGGAAGATGAACGGCTATCTGACCACGCATGTTCTGGACACGGCGCGTGGCATGCCCGCGGCGGGCATCGAGATCGAGCTGTTCCGGCCCGAAGACGGCCCGCGCACGCCCATCGTCTCGGCCATGACGAATGCCGACGGACGCACCGAGGCCCCCCTCCTGTCGAAGGGGGCGCTTCAGGCCGGGGTCTACGAGCTCGTCTTCCACGCCGGGCCCTATTTCGACCGCACGCTGGGTCCCGCGAAGGGGCAGAGGTTTCTCGACCGCATCCCCATCCGGTTCGGAGTCGACGACCCTGACGCGCATTACCATGTGCCGCTTCTTCTGAGCCCGTTCGGCTATTCGACCTATCGCGGCAGCTGAGGCGCGACCGTGCCCGCCCCTGCAAACAGACTGAAGCGCGCCCTGGCTGCCGGCCAGCGGCAATATGGCCTGTGGCTCGATCTTGGCAGCGACAACGTGGCGGAACTGGCCGCGCGCAGCGGGTTCGACTGGTGCCTTGTCGACGCCGAACACGGCCCGAACGACCTTAGGCGCATCGAGGGCCAGCTTCGCGCCATCGCCGCCGGCGGCGCCGAGGCCGTCGTGCGCGTGCCGATCGGTCAGGACTGGGTCCTGAAGCGGGTTCTGGACCTTGGGGCGCAGACCGTTCTGGTGCCCATGGTCGACACCGCCGCCGAGGCCCGGGCAATGGCGCG